>CAMFLX010000124.1 GCA_945957555.1 uncultured Cytophagales bacterium | reverse complement strand
TTGGCCTAGTGTCGTTCCGAATGGGTTCTTTTTCTTCTTTTATTTTGGGTCTTAGCTTTTCATCAAACTCCAGTAATTCATCCTGAGTAATGTTTAATGTTTCGGCTAGTTTTTTCTTGGAAGCAGAAAGCCCATTCTTTCTGAGGTTAGCAATCTCAGTCTTGGAGAGCTGGGCGTAGAACTCCCTGATGATGGATTCTTTATTGTCTTTTCTAAAGCTCAGGTATTCATTCAATTTAGAGAGATAAAGGTCTATGGTTTCCCGAATATCTTTATCCTCATTATAGAACTCTACCGATTCCAAAAAGAACTCATGCCCTTCACGTAGCATCTCTGGCAAAGCAGAAATATCAACGTTGCTTATGGTATTGGTGTAATTGTCTTTGCTTATCATTTACTATTGGATTTTTTCCAATAGTAGTTTAGAAATCAGGGTGTATTGGGAGATTAAATATTATTGGTTCTGATTGGATATTTTTAAATATTGAAACTAAAGTAAACATATATGATAAAAGTATAAGAAGATCACTCTAAGTAATAGGCTGTCAAAAAGGATGGTCATCATGTGTATTAGTTATAATTTTTTACTATTTCGACCTTATTCAAAATAATATCATATAGTATTCATGTCAACATTTAAACTTTGTCTAATCATAAAAATGCTTTTGTTTTAATTACTACTGATTATCAGTCATTTGTGTGCTATTGGTGATTTTTAAGTAACTTTTTATTACGGAATATGGTATAATTATTACAGATATTAATAAAATATGTACGTTTTTATTGTTTTGTATTACGTTTATTGTTATATTTGTATCGTTGTTAGTGAAAATTTGTAAATAACATGTATACTGAGATACTGAAAATAATAGAAGGAGGCTTGCTTAAGGACACTAAGAAGGTGTATAATTTCGCTAAGCTTCTTGCTGATAAACTGGAGAAAGATGGTGATAGCAAAATGTCTAAAATGATTTTTAGGGCACTTGAAAATGGGCCAGCAACAACTGTAACCATGGATGAGCTATTAACTACTCCAGTTGATCAGGAAAGCAGATTGAGTATTGTGGATGTTGAAGTGCCGTCTAAAGAAGCGTCACCTGTTGTCTTGCCGATTTTAGTTGAAAATAAAATTAGAGATTTTGTAAATGTAGTAAAGCATCAAAATCAACTTCTGGTGAATGGTATTGAAACCTCAAACACACTGCTGCTCTATGGAAAACCTGGCTGTGGTAAAACATCGGTAGCTAAATTTATTTCAGAGCAAACTGGGTTACCGTTGATAGTGGCTAGATTTGATGCAATTGTATCTTCTTTGCTTGGGAACACTGCTAAAAACATTAGGAAGATTTTTGATTTTGCAGACAATAAACCTTGTATTCTTTTTTTGGATGAATTTGATGCAATTGCAAAGGCAAGAGATGATCAATATGAATTGGGAGAGTTAAAAAGAGTTATCAATAGTTTGCTGCAAAACATAGATTCTTTCTCGAAACAAAATATCCTCATTGCTGCTACTAATCATCCTGAATTATTGGATAAAGCTATTTGGAGAAGATTTAACACAGTCATTGAAATAGGTCTTCCTGGTGATGAAGAGTTGTTGGGATTGTTGGATCTACATTTAAAAGATTTTACAACTGATTTTACTGATGACAAAAAGAAACAAGATAAAATTATTCGCCTACTTGAAGGTAAGACACCGTCTGATGTTAAAAGTATTTTGAATAAAGCCAAAGCTCAATGTATAGTTAATGAAAAGCAGGTATTGGCATTTGAAGATGTACTCATTGCTATTTATGAATTCAATAATCACGCAGCTTCATCTATAGAAAAAATGGTAGAGTTTTTAAATGAAAATGGAGTTGCACAATTAGCAATTGCGGAAAATCTCAAATTATCAATGAGACAAATAAGAAATTATTTAAATAAACAGTCTTAAGAGGTTATGGAAAGTAAAAATCTCCCAATAAAATTCTTTCAGAAAAGACAGAAAGATGAATTAGATACGGAAGCTGGTGGCAGTAAAAAAATCCCAAACTGGGTTGATATAAATCAATTAAGGCCGAAGGCTTCGTATATAGTAGATGTTTTATCTTCTGTATCCAGTTTGTTGACTGAAAAAAACGAAAACAACAACTATTTACCTTCTGTACTCAAATTAAAAGTTGATGAAGATGCGTTGGCTAAGACATACAGAAGAGAGATTGCAAACTTATTTAATGTAGGCAAACTCAATATCATTGGAGTAAGTGGAGAGGATGAAATCTTAATAAAAATTGACAATATTAACGATCTTCAATCTATTACTAAAAATATTAAAAAGGCGGATAATGCTTTTCCTAGTTATACTACCGTAGTTGGAATATCAGCAATTAGTGATTTAGAATTGTTTCAACCCGAAATAAATGAGATCAGTAATTTGGGAGACTTACAAGAACAAATATTAAAGATTAAGCTATTTAACTATGGAGATTTTGAGCTTAATGCTATTCTAGTAAAAGCATTTGAGGCTTTTTGTAAAGAGAATAATATAGAATATGAAAGAGCTGTTTATTCAGCAGATCTGAATATTTTTAAAGTATCTCATGTGTCGGTGGATGGGCTAGATGAGTTGAAAAACTTTGATGGTATTCAGTTGATTACTGAGATGCCGCAATACGAAGTTACATTAGACGAACTTTCTGAAGAAAATCATGTTCCAGTGAAATCGCCAGAACCTGGCAAAGAATATCCAATAGTGGGCGTTTTAGACACAGGAATAGCCAATATTCCTCATCTTACGCCTTGGCTTCATAATGAAAATTACACTTCGTATCCAGAAGATTATATCAATAAGCAACATGGGACTTTTGTTGCAGGTGTACTGTTATATGGAGACCAATTAGAAGGGAAAACGTATACGGGGTTTGATGGTTGTAAGCTATTTGAGGCAATTGTTATGCCTGACTTAACTAAACAAAAAGTTTATGAAGATGAACTAATTGAACAGATTCGAGATGCAATAAGCAGGAATGATAGCATAAAAATTTGGAATCTATCTTTGGGTACAGATAGAGAGGCTGATTTGTATGAGTTTTCTGATTTTGCAAAGGCATTAGATGAGATCCAAGAGCAACATGATGTGCTTATATGCAAATCAGCTGGTAATTGTAACAATTTTAAATTAAGTGCACCCAAGTCTCGTATTACTAAATCTGCTGACACTGTAAGAGGTATTGTAGTAGGGTCGCTTGCTCACGATAAACAAGAAACTGATTTAGCCGAAAAACATACGCCATCACCATTTTCACGAATAGGGCCTGGGCCTTCGAGACTTATTAAACCTGACGTTGTTCATGTCGGAGGCAATGTAGGTCTTGATAGCTCAAATAGAATTGTACTTAATCCTGTTAAGTCGTTCTCTGTTACAGGAGGTATCGCAAGACAAGTTGGTACAAGTTTTTCAACTCCAAGAATATCATCAATTGCTGCGGGGCTTCATTTCATGTTAAATGAAAGTTTCAATTCTAATTTGATTAAGGCATTAATTATCCATTCCGCAAAATATCCAGAAGAAATGAAGATGGATATTGCGAATAAACTCAATGAATCAGGATTTGGGATGCCGACTAATATTAATGATATTTTGTTTAATGACCCAAATGAGATCACTTTGATTTTACAGGATACACTTGAAAAAGGCAATTTTATTGATATTCTTGATTTTCCTTATCCATCAAGCATGATAGACGAGAATGGATACTTCTATGGTGAGATAACGGTAACTTTAGTAACCGCTCCAATATTAGAAGTATCACAAGGTGCAGAATATTGTCAGTCCAATATTGATGTCATGTTTGGAACTTATGATGAAAAAAAAGAACGTGATACTTCAAAACCAACAATTAAAAATCCTATTGGGGCAGATGGTCGACAAAATATTCTAATGGAATCAATTTATAGCAAAAAGTCAACAAAACGTATTGATACAAAATTTGCTACTGAGCGAATGCTTGTTTCGTATGGAGACAAATTTCAACCAGTCAAAAAATGGGTTGTTGACCTGAATGAGCTAACTGATGGAAATAAAGATAAATATCTTAAAACTCCTAAGAATTGGTATTTGAAATTAGAGGGTCTGTATAGACATTTCACAGAATCTAAATGCGACATTCAGAAGATAATTCCTAGGCAGGAATTCTGCTTGATCGTAACTATTAAGGACACAAAAAAGAAGGGGAATATTTATAATGAAGTTACCCAACTATTAGATAACTATAGCTTTGTGCATAGTAACGTAAAAATTAAAGAAGAAGTAAGAGTAAGATTAAATAGTTAAATAAATAAAAAAAGCTGATTCAAATATAAAATAAAACCCAATCAAAACAGTGGCGCTGCTGATTGGGTTCTAAGGGACTAATGTTTGCGACAATTAGCTGAGGCTGAATCACCTCAGATGACTCCCCTTTTAATAACGTTAGGCAAATGTATTTGTTTTCTATGAACTATGCAAATGTTTCACGATATGAGCCTGCCTGAGTGAATATAACCTCATTTTCATTCAGAAAGACAACGTGAGGAATTTATTAATCCATTAAAAAAGTTAAAAAATGGAAAATTTGCAATTTAGTTTAGAAGATAAGATCATAGATCTTGAATGGTGTTCAAAGCATGGTCATACTCCGCCTAAAAACAGGAAATATAGAATCATAGTTGATAGAGAAAAGTATGTGGTTCATTCCGAGTGTTTGACTGGAAAAGAAATACTTTCATTAGCAGGAAAACTTCCTGTTGAAAAATTTCAACTACGTCAGAAGCTTAAAGGTGGTGTAGTTAAAACTATAGCTTATGAACAAGTTGTTTGTTTTACTGAACCAGGAATTGAGAAATTTAAAACACTGCCTTTAGATCAGACAGAAGGTGAAGTCCCCAAAAGGGACTTCCCTCTTTTGGAAGAAGATGCAGAATACTTGGATAGTTTAAACCTTGTTTGGGAAACAATCAATTATCAAGGAGGACAATGGGTACTAATCATTGACTATCCACTTCCAATTGGATATAATGTAGAAATAGCAACACTTGCTATACGAATAGCACCTGGTTATCCAATCTCACAACTAGATATGATCTATTTTTATCCTGCAATAAGTAGAACGGATGGACAACCAATTGGAGCACTTACACCACTTGAAATTGATGGTAGATTATTTCAGCAATGGTCAAGGCATAGGACGGGTGAAAACCCTTGGAGACCAGGCATAGACAATCTTAGTACTCATGTGCCATTGGCTGATGTGTGGTTAAAGCAAGAATTTATAAAACGCCCTAGTCATGCATTATCAGCTTAGAATTTCGGGTAAGCATTATCAAATACTTCAACACCATCTCTTTCCTGGAGATGGGAAGGAGGCTGTTGCTGTTGTATTATGCGGGAGACACGAACAAGATGGATTATCCATTTTACTTACCCATAAAATCAAACTGATACCGCACGAAGAATGTAAACGGGATGAAGATTACATTAATTGGAAAACAGATTGCATAGTACCTTTATTAGAAGAGGCCGAGAAAAGTAATATGGCAATACTTAAAATCCACAGTCATCCAGGTGGTTATGAACAGTTTTCTGATATAGATAATGAATCCGATTCATCATTATTTACTTCGGTATTTGGGTGGTGCGATTCAGACAGCGTTCATGCTTCAGCAATAATGTTACCTACAGGAGAAATTTTCGGTAGAGTATTTACCCCAAACATGGAAAGCCAAAGTTTTAACAAAGTTAGTGTTGCTGGACACCAAATTATGATTTGGGACAATGATAAAGATATACAGTCTGACGATTTTTCTGTTAGAACAGTTCAAGCGTTTGGCGAAGGAACTTATTCAATGCTGAAAAAACTCAAAATTGGAGTAATCGGTTGTTCTGGAACAGGAAGTCCTACTATTGAGCAATTGTCCAGATTAGGTATAGGTACTCTGGTTATCGTAGATCCTGACATCGTAGAAAAGAAAAATTTAAATAGAATTCTTAATACAACAATAGAAGATGCGAAATTAAAACGATATAAAACTGAAGTATTGGAATCTGCAATAAATAAATTTGGGTTAGGTACTAAAGTGATTACTTTTAATAGAAATCTTTATGATTCGAAAGACTCATTGCTTGAATTAATTACCTGCGATATTATCATTGGTTGCGTAGATAGCGTGGATGGAAGACATCTCATCTCCCAACTTACAAACTTTTATCACATACCATATTTTGATTTGGGTGTTAGGTTGAAAGCAGATGGAAAAGGCAATATTGATGCCATTGTTGCTTCAATAAATTATTTACAACCAGGCTTATCTACGCTTTTAAGTAGGGGATTATATGATACTGAAAGACTAAGAGCTGAAGGTATGCAAAGGCAAAATCCCAATGAGTACACAGAACTTCTAAAGCAGAAGTATATTAGTGGAATAGATGTGGACAGACCAGCTGTTATAAGCATTAATATGCAAATTAGCAGTATGGCAATGATTGAATTATTAAATAGATTACATGTATTTAAGGATGAAAAACCAGATCAATATGCGAAAGTGATGATAGATTATTGCGGCGGTTGTATAGAAAATACATCCGAAGAAGACTTAAAAATAGATGAATATGCTTCTAAATGGGCAGGAAGGGGTGATTGTATGCCATTTCTTAGAATGACAGATCTGAAATAATGAAAAATATTCGTAAAATAGCAGAGTGGTTAAAAAGCAAATATAAGTATTACACTACTCCTAAATTCGATTTTGTTATCGTAGAAGACGTTCCTGATCTTATTACTGAAGGAAAGGTTTTTATTATTTCAGAGAACAATCATCCAGAAATGATCATTTTTAAATGCCCATGTGGATGTAAAAAAGATATTCACCTAAATTTGTTAAAAGATGCAAAACCTAGATGGTCTTATACTATTAACAATAAAGGTAATATAAATCTCTCCCCATCAATTTGGAGAAAAGTAGGGTGTAAAAGCCATTTTATTTTACACAATGGAAGGATAAATTGGATATAACAATTTATCCTTCCATCTCCATCTTCAACCTCACCGCCTTTGCCCTCATCTTCGCCAAACGCATACGCCTGATACGGTCGTTGGATGAACTTTGAACTGGTACTTCTGTATCAGGAAGAATACAGTTATCCTGCACAACATCGGCAGACTTGTAGGTAAGCAGGTAGTTGAGTTTGGAGAACTCTTTGGCTCTGGTTTCAGGAGATTCACCACGCACCGCTAGTCGGTCTTTTTTGTCTTTTACCTCATGGTATTTTTTTTCAAAATATTCCTGTGAACGGAGGTCTTCCAGTTCAAGGTTTACTTTTTCCTTGTCGGTTTTATAAGAAACGATAATGTCTGCCATGTTATCGTTGATGGTAAAGCCCTTTTGTTTGAGAATCGTTTCTTCCGCTTTCTTTACTTCCGACATAAAGCCCTTGAAACTGCTGAATACATTTTCACGATTGTCTTTTGAACCTGTTTCTTCCGCTATTTGATAGAATACACGACCCAAACGAAGCAGTTCCTTGTCTTCTTGTGAAGCGGATGCCAGGAATTGAGTAGCCTCATCAATAGCTTTCTTTACCCGTTCCAAAAATGCTTTTTGATTTTCCTTGGTTTTGCTCATCCACCAATTCGATTCCTCATATTTCTTTACCAAATCCTCACTGAAGAAGTAATTTTGAAAAGAAGGTATTAAAGATTGTAAACGTTCCTTGCATTTGGCTCTGTAATCAAAATACATGCGAAGTTTAATATCGAAACGCATCAAGGTGTCAATATTACCGTCAATGATAGCGAGCTTGCGTTGTACTTCTTTACGTTCTTTATCAAGCAGGATGGTTACGATGGCTTCAATGTTGGTAAAGAGTGCAAACTTTACTTCTTCTGGATCTATGCTTTCCAAATCAATCACATTGGCTGAACCACCACGATACCAAATATCATTGATACGGCTAGTCTTTTCTTCCAGCTTCTGAAACACAAACACGTCCATAGAATCCTGCACCAATGGCATGACCACACGTACATATCCAAACTCATTGCCTTGTCGCCATATACGACCTTCGAGTTGTTTTACATCCGTTGGATTCCAGTCAGGATAACAGTTGTACAATACCGTTCCTTTTTTCTGCAAGTCAATTCCTTCACGGATAGAAGCTGTGCCGATAATGATTTTGCAAACACCTTCCAGAAAAGCATCCTTGATAGTTTCCTTTTTCTCCAAGGTCATACCCGAAGTGATGATTTCAACTTCGTCCAAAATGTCGTTATGGAACTTCACCTTTTGTTTGTAGCCCACTTCTTTTTCAAGATACTCTTTGATATACTTGAAAAAGTCCTTACCACGGTTTATGTAAATTACCTGTCCCGAAACAGCTTCATTACGGTTTTCGTGATGTTCTTTTACCGAACGAATACAATCCACTACGTACTTGATTTTCGGACTTTCTTCCACAAATTCTTTGTAGTCAGCAGGAGGCATACTGTGTTTATAAAGGAATGGCGAAACTGCATTATCCAGTGATTGAGCCAAGGCTCGCATGATATTACCATCGCTGGAAGTACCCGACTTAGCCAAAGCAACAATTTCTTCTTGATTGGCTTTTTGATTGGGTGTCATTTCCAAATAGGTCAATACTTGTTTTTCTCGTTCCAACCTTCGTACACTACCCGAACCATCACGGGCATTGATACGTGGCAAGTTGATTTTACAAGGACGTTTCACCCCTGCATCTTCTCCAGTCTTGTAAGCGATGTGATTAAAGATAAGTTGCTGTAATACGATTCTATTATTGAATGACTTTACTACATGCTGCTCACGGATGGTATCGTCATAGCTGTTCACATACTCCAATGTTTGCAATACAAAAGATTCCATGAAACGCTGAACATTACTCAATCCGTTTTGCTTCATGTAATTGTAAGCTACCAGTGAAAGCATAGAATATATTTCCAGAGGACTATTGGTAAACGGTGTAGCTGTTAACAGCATCACATTACGACCGTAGGCACGTTGAATATAGTTACATAGAAAAAAAGCTTTAATGGCACGGGTAGACTGATTACCTGTAATCTTGAAACGCTTTACACCGTCTTCATCCGCCAGTACATTGTCGAATACGTTCTTGAAATTGTGTGCTTCGTCAATTACGATGTAGTCAATACCCAAAGAATCAATATCGGCTACCGTTCCTTTATTGCCTTGCCCAAGCATCTCACGGTATTTCTGATTCCGTTTTTCAACATCACGTTGTGTTAGATTCGCTACATCCTGTTGATTGAGAATATAAGACAGTTCTCCAAACAAGGTTTCAAATACCGATTTACTGAAACCAATCTTAGCAAAGCCTTCATAGGTTAATACTGTAATGGTTTTCGCTTCAATCTTTTTGTTTAGGTCTATTTTTCTCAAAACAGAAGTACCCAAGTTGTACCATTCGTTTATCTTGTAGCCCACGTTTGATAATACACCAGGAACAAATTGTTTAGTTTTCTCATCGGTATAGCCAATAATTTCACGCACCCATTTGGCATAGGTGGGATTGGGAACTACAATCAAAGGACGTAAACATTTTCCTGAATAAAGGTTATTGGCAAGTGTGATGATGGCTGACATGGTTTTACCAACTCCCACATCGTAGGCAATGATCCCCGACTTAGCCATTTCCATAAAGGCAATGGCTTCACGTTGTGCCTGAGAAAAACGAAGCACACCACTTTTGAACATAGCTGAACACTCAAAGCCGATGGGTACACGGTTGTAAGGAATGGCTGAATGACCGTTAAAAGTCCTGTTCCAGCTAAAGTCTATTTTTTGCTGGTCTTCAAAGGTAATGGCTTCATAAAGGAAACGTGTAAAGAATTCTTCTGCTTCCAACATCCCGTATTTTTCAATACTTGATTTTTCTTCTTCCGAAAGGTATTTGGAAAGGTTATCTCCATCAAGGTAGTATTTGATAATCTGGTAAGGTGTGAGGTTCTTAAATTGGCTCTTATCAAGTGATTCCAGCCATATCTTAAACACCTCAAACAAAGGCATGTTTTCAGGCAAGTCAATTCCTGTTTCATCTTTCAGACTGCTTATCTTAAACTCTTTGGCAAATTGAGATATAGCCAAAATTTTAGGACGTTGGCTCACATCGGGATTGATAACCGATAACATCTTGGGGCGAACTCCACCTTTGTCGAGTGGATTCATAATCAAAGTATACTGACGTTCATACACTTTTTTGCCATAATGTTCAATGATGTATGATTTATCCGATTCCAATTGAAGTTCACGGTCATACATATTGCCATAGGCATAGATGGGATAAGGGACAAGTGTTCCTTTAAGGTAATACAACGTGCCATTCTTTACATAGTCTACCAATACCTTGTCATTGATACTCGCATTGTGCTTGACTAGCTCCACATCCCTTTCTTTGATATAAACTAGGGCATTTTTAGGAAGCCCATTACTTGCCGAATTATCTGTACGAACAATCAAGTATTGGTCTTTGTCGTATTCATGCTTCTTTCCTGTAAATGTTCCTACCCATGAACCCCAGCCAAGTTCCAGTATATCTCTGAAATGATTGTCTTTTACTACGGCTATTCGTCCCTGCATTTCATTTTTACCTTTGACAGAGACAGAGGTCTTGGTATCAGTACTTGTTTTCAGGAAATACTTTTCCCAGCCGAGCATCTTTTCACCACGTCCACACTGAAACCAAACCCATGCTTTTATTTCATCTTCGGAGATTCCTTGGTTGTAAAGCTTTACTACATCATCAAAGCCGAGCTTGTCAGTTGCAGAATACTTCTTATCATCTTGAATGATTTTCTGTATCACATCTACATGCTGATTGATCTTTTGAACCACCAATTCACCAAGTTCCCCTAATTCTTGCATGGCATCTAATCCGTCCAATCCTTGAAATTGACTGTACCAGTCAGAGGATTTTTTCAGACGCATTTTCATTTGAAGGGCTTTTGCTTTCGCCTTGATTTTGTTCATGTTCTTGGTGTCTTTGGATGGAGCAATAAAACTCCGAATGATATTTATGATGTCTTCCTTTGTACCTCTTATGCTTAGTGGAAATTCTTGAGAGCTGGTAATAACTTCTTTGCCACAAATTTTTTCGGGATGTAAGGCAAACCATGTGTTGTATCGGGTAAGCTCAGTAAAGGTCAAAGGATAATTTTTATAATCCTCGTTCTTCATGATGATACAAATGTCCTGCAAGTGGGTTGCTTCTTGCTGAATCACTCCATAACGGAGTAACTTACGTTCATAGCCATTAGATTCGTCTTTGGGTAATTCCTGTAAACGTTGTTCAATGAACTTTGTCCTGGCTCTTAGATAAGCAGGGCAAGCATCATCAGGGCTGTTCAATCGATTACTCATTCCAGTTCCGACTCCAGTTGTGCAATAGCAGTACTTACAGGCAATGTGTTTTTGATAACGTAATCAATAATCATTGTCTCGGCTTTGAGATAACCTTCTTTCGTCTGAATGAGACGACAAAAATTAGGATATGTGCTTGATTTACAAGTATCAAAAACCTCTTTTATTCGGAGGCGTAGGATTGTCTTAATATCGTTTTGTACCATTACCTTTGAACTGAGTTTGTTCAAAGGTATCTTTGTAGAATAATACAATTGGGAGATTCGGGGCTATGATACACAAGTCAATATTTATTATTAATAAAATGGATTGTCCTTCGGAAGAAAGACTTATCCGAATGAAATTGGATGGCATTTCCGATATACAATCATTAAAGTTTGACATACAGAAACGCTCACTTTCTGTATATCATAAAGGGGATTATCAGGGAATTTTAGCTAGCCTTGATGAATTGAAACTGGATACTAAATATGATAAAACTGAACAGACAGAAGAAATAGAAATAATCATTGAAGATAATAGCAAGGAAAAATCCCTGCTTTGGCAAGTACTTCTTATTAACCTATTTTTCTTTTTATTGGAATCTGTGACGGGATTCCTTTCAAATTCGATGGGACTTGTTGCTGATGGAATGGATATGCTGGCAGACACAATGGTTTATGGATTAGGTTTGATAGCTGTTGGAAGCACTATGGCTAAGAAAAAGAATATCGCTAAAATAAGTGGGTATTTCCAATTCGCATTAGCCATATTCGGCTTTGGAGAGGTAGTCAGAAGATTTTTGGGTTATGAAGAAACTCCAAATTTTGAGATTATGATAAGTATCTCTGTTTTGGCTCTGATTGGAAACTCTCTTTGTTTGTATATACTAAATAAATCAACCAATCAGGAAGCACACATGAAGGCAAGTATGATTTTTACATCTAATGATGTAATAGCAAACATTGGAGTAATCGTTGCTGGAGTTTTAGTGCTTTGGACAGATTCTAAATATCCGGATTTGATTATTGGAACATTAGTACTTGGCTTAGTAGTACAAGGAGCATATCGGATATTACAGCTTGCAAAGTAGCATTGAATATTGATTAAGTTTTATGAAATTTCGGATATGTTTGTTGAATTATTAGTCATTATTAATAGTTAGATAGAAAGTTGATTTAAAGCATTTATGGATAAGAAAAACCATTGGGAGAAAGTTTATACTACCAAACAGCCGAACGAAGTAAGTTGGACACAGGAAGTTCCACAATCATCATTAGATTTTATTAACAACTTTAATCTACCCAAAGATGCCTCAATTATAGATATTGGTGGGGGTGATAGTAATTTAGTAGACCATTTAGTAGATGCTGGTTATACGAATGTTTCTGTACTGGATATTTCTCAGAGTGCATTAGACAGAGCAAAAAAACGATTAGGAGATAAGGCGGGACAAGTTAACTGGATTGCTTCTGATATTACTGAATTCAAACCATCAGTCTCGTATGATCTTTGGCATGACCGTGCAACTTTCCATTTTCTTACCCAGGAAAAAGAGATTCAATATTATACAGATATAGCCGCCGATGCAATTTCTAAATACATGGTCATTGGTACATTTTCTTTGGATGGCCCACAAAAATGTAGTGGATTAGAAATTAAGCAGTATTCAGAAGAAAGCCTTCAACAAACACTTACAAAATCATTTGATAAGATACATTGCAAAGGCGAAGTGCATGTTACTCCTTTTCAGACAGAGCAGAAATTTGTATTCTGTAGTTTTAAGAAAAAATCAAATTAGTCCCTCATCTGCAAAACTATAATAACTGTTCTTGGTCAAAATAATATGGTCAAGAACAGCTATGTCAAATAGCTTACCAGCTTCTTTAATTCTAGCGGTAAGCGTTTTGTCAGCTTCGCTTGGCTTGATGTTACCTGACGGATGGTTATGTGCAAGGATCATGGATGTTGAAAGACTGCTAAGGGCTGCGGCAAAGATGATCCGAACATCTGCAATTGTAGCATTGATTGCTCCTACAGAATGTTTGTAATAGCCAATGATTTCATTTTGCTGATTGAGGAATAAAACCACAAAGGCTTCCTGCAATTGTAGTTTACCACGTTCATAAGTCTTTCTCAAAAACTCAGCAACATCAAAGGAACTTGATATTTTCCCTAAAAACATCTTGCCTCGATTATATCGGATTTTTACTTCTGGGATAAAATCTTTCGGAATGCCACCAAGCCCTGAATAAATCATCTCGTTTTTCAGTTTGTAGGGTTTTGATTTTGTCCGTTTATAAGTCTTTATTCTTTTCATTTTCTTTTAAGAATTACTATATCCGTTGGTACTTCTGAATACTTAAACACAGGTGGTAAACGGTACGCATCTAACAAGTCAGCCAATGCACTGATTTCCTCTTTTGCTTCATTGTAGGTATCGCCATTGCGGAGAAAGTTGCTGCCTGTAAGGTAGATGAGCAAGCCCCCTGGCTTTAGCAAGTTTAAGCCTTGGTAGATAAAGAAATTCTCTATTTGCTTTAACTTCTTAGCTTCAGGGAAATAAGAGCTGTACTGATTCTTATAAATGCCATAAGGAGGATTGCCAATGACCAATGAAAAAGGATATTCTTTTAACCAAGTAGGCTTGTCTTTCAACCGACTGGTGTATCGTGGGGCTTGAAGAAATGCTGTTTCAAAATACTCCTTGTACACAATACATCCCGGATAAGTGATTTCGGCAATACGAGCTGATACAGGATTAATTTCAAAACCCACACATTTTTTGAAATCTTTGGCAGGTCGTATCATTCTACCTGTGCCGATGCTTGGTTCTAATACATTGCCACCATCGTAACCGTAATGAAAAGCTAGTTCCCACATAAGTTCCACAACAAAGTCAGGCGTGTAGAACTCATACAGAATACCCTCTCCAGAAGCTCCTTTCTTACCCTGACCGCCAGAGCCTTCGTAGTGCTGGATAAAGGCAATTTCTTCCGCTGAGTATTTCTCATTGCCTAAATCCTTTTTTCGGATGAGTTCCTCAATCTGTTTATTGAGTGTGTGTTGGTTTGTCTTGGCCATTACTTACCCTTCAATTCTTTGGCAGCACGTTTGATGGCAGTTGTCCATTTTTCACCTTTTTTTCGGGTCTTTTTAGCGTGTTTAGAAATTTGAGCAACCTTACTTGTGACTGTTCTCTTTTTTGTTACCTTCCTTTTTACCGTCTTCTTTTTCATATTTTGTATCTTTGAGGTAAAAGTATTTGAGTATAGATTTTTAATTGGGAGTTTAAGGGATATGGTATTTGATTCGGTAGAAAAACTAAATAAGATTGCACTTGAAAAAGCGACACCTGCTTTATCATTTAATCTTGAGATTGGCGAGCTGAAATTCAAAGGAGTTTATTTTTCCCAAACCAGTACATTTTTGATTGGAGAGTTGGGGTATACTATAG
>CAMFLX010000123.1 GCA_945957555.1 uncultured Cytophagales bacterium | reverse complement strand
TTTTGCACCTCAAGATGCATATTTTGCACTAGCAACAAATGGAGAAATATGCTTTAAGCTATGCTTTTTACAAGAATCTTATCGCGGCTTTCCAGCCGATCCATGATTTGGTATCAATAAACGAGCCTGGGGCAGAAAAAGTAAGTGAGGGATAACCCTTGCCTACGTTTTGGTAAAAAGAATTTTCGTCATAGAGTCGACTATCCACCACATAGGTATTAAAGCTCGGGCCAAAGGCCAGTGATACGTTCTTGGCAAACTGCCAGTCGAGCCCTATATTAATTCTATTGTTCATACTGAGATAGTTGGCATGTGTGCTGGCGTTTAGTTGAGAACTTTGTAAATCTAGGTCAAGAAAGAGCTTCTTTGCCAGCTTGATACTCGTACCTACACCGTAGGTATATGACCATGCGAACTTATCGCCGTCCATGAGCGTACTGCTCACCCCAAAAATGTTATGAAACTTCTGTACCCCCATTCTGAGTGCTAGATTATACCTCATAACCTCATCAGTGGAAACCTCGATCTTATGATAGCCATCTCTCACGATACTCAAAAAACCAATAGGTATCCCACTGCTGGAGTCTGCAATGTTGAGGAAACCAATTTGCACGCCTTTAATTTTGCGTGCCACGTTAAAAAGACTAGAGACTTGTAACCCATCCACTTCGTCAGCAATATTAAAAAGGCCAGCGATCTGTGCTCCTTTCACCTTAATGGCGGTATTGAACAAACCTGCGACCTGAACACCATCAACATTAAGCCCTAAGTTGTACAGACATGCAAGCTGTGCACCTTTGATCGATCGGGTGTGATTGGCAAGCCCAGCCATTTGGCAACCATGGGTATGTCTCCAGTTTACGTTCATCAAACCTGCTGCTTGAGCGCCTTGCATGGTATCTCTATTTATATTCATGAGTCCTCCTGCTTGGAAACCATTTACTTTACCCCCCACGATGTTAAATAGCCCTGCCAGTTGACAGCGCCCTACGTCTCCACGATCAATATTGGCCAAGCCGCCCATTTCTAGCACACGAACACCTTTGGAATACCCTATGAGCAAGTTGAAAGAATAATCGTTGACCACATTACCACTGATCAATCTATTGGTAGAGACGGCGGGCAAGACAGAAATCTGTGCCTTCCGAAACAAAGGATCGGAAATATTTTGCAGATGGGCCTTCAGTTTCTTGTTCACGATCATCCAAAGGTCACTATACTGCTCTACAGGCACTTTTGTAACGGTATCCCCTTCTTGGAACATCACCGTAGTGACTTTGTGCGAAGTATCCGCTACGGTAGTTATGGTATCTTCATTGGGTACATTGACCTCAATTTCCACAGGGAGATCGGGGTTAATGGCAACCTCTAGAGATTGGTAACTTTTCTCAGTGATCAAAATACTAGAATCTTTATAACCCATTTTTTCAACCTTGAGTACTATTTCGGGACTATTGTAGGGAAGTTGAATTGTAAAATACCCAAAATCATCACTGATCGTAGAATTCAAAGTCTTTGCATCATACACGCTCACTTCACTCAGACGAGCAGAGGTACTTTTATCAATCACATAACCAGTTACTTTGAAATACTTCGGCTGCTTTTGCTCAGAAGAAGCCTTGGGTTCTTGCCGACCTGTAATGATAACGTGATTACCCTTATTTTTATAGGAAACGGTACCCGTAAACACTTGATTCAAAACATACCTGACCGATTTGTTTTTACAATTTAGGGTAATCTTTTTTGCACTATTGATATGTTTAGGATTATAGGAGAATGAGAAATGCCCCTCCTCTGAAAGTAATTTAAGAAATACATCCAAAGGCATATTGGTGACGTTTAAGCTTACCTGCCTTTCCAAGGGTGGGATATTTCTATCCTGAGCCATTGATACAAAGGCGGTACAACACAACAATGTGAATACTATACTATTGAAAAAGAATGATTTCATTTGAACAAGAAGAAAATGTTTGAGAAAAGCGCCCCCATATGGGGCGCCAAAGAATACTTAATAAAACAATGTAGAACCAAAATTAAGATATCAACAAGCCTTCCCCCCTATTACGATCTTACCGTCTTTCTCTTTTTTCCAAATTCCCAGCGTTTCGGTTATGATATCCAAAATCTCCTCTAAAGTTTGGTCTTTAAAGCTCCCCTTGTAACTACAACTTTTAAGCGCTTCATTTTCAAATACTATTTCACGCTGAAAATCTCTACTCAATCGAGCTGCTACTTCAAGGAGTGTTACATTATCAAATTCTTCCATACGTCTAACCGCATTAGAGTCTGATAGATGTCCGTATTTATAAAACCTCTTAGAAGATCTTAGATAATAACCAGACTCCCCTTCTTGAAGCATGATGCCTTCATCTGCTTGGGTATAAAACTGTACGATCCCCTCAGTAACCCTTACCGTAACCGTATCGTTTTTAGGCAAGTAAGACACCTTAAACACCGTTCCAATATCTTTAATCAGTGCTTCGTCGGTATGAATCACAAAAGGGTTTTGGGCATCGTGTACCACTGTAAATGAGGCTTCGCCTTCTAGCTTATATTCTCTTTTCCCCGCAGTGATTTGCCGTAACGAACTGTGAGCTGCAAGTGCCACTGTGGTGCCATCGTCAAGTGTGGACTGCTTTGAATTACTATCACTGGCTATTTCAGTCTTTTGATCCATAGTAATCCATAAGCCCCCTAGCGTCACCATGAGCAATAAAGAAGCTGCAATGGCCCATTTGCTCCAACCAAAGCCTTCACGCTGTTGAACAGGGTATATCGGTACCACTTTGGTCTCTTGGTCTTGAATTTGTGCCTTTACTTTTTGCCAGGCTTTTTGTGTATCTACGGGGGTCGTATTGCGAATCTGCGTACTGGTTTCGTAGATAAAATGCATTTCTGCAAAATACTTTTCGTTGTCTTCTGATAGCGTTCTCCAGTCTATGAGAGCGACTATTTCCTCTTGAGAGGCTTCATTGGCCAGAAACCTCACGATGAGTTGATCTATATGTTCAGGTGTAATGCCCATTTGTCTATCGATTATTGAAGTGTATAAATATGATAATAAAGAATGTAAGGTAATCCTTAAGATGTCCCCGCAGATGCTTTAAAGCCTTCCCGATCTGATTTTCGACTGTTTTCACAGAAATACTAAGTTCATCAGCAATTTCTTGGTGTTTCAGCCCCTCAAAACGACTCAGTTGAAATACCAACTTGCATTGATCGGGCAACAGCTCTACAGCATCGTTAATTGCTTCCTTGAGCTCTTCAGAAATAATGGTTTCCGACGTGCTGTCTATACTCACAGGACTTTCTAGCTTAATGTGCTCGTGATGCATCCCATAGATCTTTTTCTGCTTGATCTTATTGAGGCATGCATTGTTTACTGCCCTGTAGAGGTACGACTGTAAAGATGTGTCAATAAAGATGTTTTCTCGCTTGTCCCAGATATTGATAAAAACCTGTTGCACAACCTCTTCAGCATCCTCCATGTCTTTGAGCGTAGCGCAAGCATAGTGGCAAAGCCGCTGATAGTAAAACTTGAATAGCGATTCAAACGCCTTTTCATCCCCAAGTTTTACCTTTTTGAAAAGTTCAGTGTTATGATCTGTCATCATATAGGGAGTAAAGATAACATCAGGATCTGAATATGCCGATTTCTTTCCCATTTGTTTCATTTTGTAGTATGACAACCCGAAAAAGAAATACCCCTATGCAAATTGAAAAAAAAATATAAAATATTTATGAGTTTGCTTTGATCGAAACAATCCTATTCAAAATACTGCACATAAACAAGTGCATTGAATCCTCAGAATCTTCATAACCGATATTATTGCCATCTAACTAAATGATAATATGAAATGCATTAAGGCCAATATCGCAAAGGTCAAATATAGATTTTCAGGTATAGGCCAATGGGAATGCCTATCAAAATATTTTAATTACATTTCAAGTTAACCGTAAAAAAGAGGCTGTCCAAAAAGGTCAGCCTCTTTCGTTTTAGTGCAATTTAATGCTTATTCAATGGTTATATACCGATATAGACCTTTAAATAATCCAATTAAAAATTTCGTTTTTGACCTTTTCGGACAGCCTCTTCTTATTCATATATTTGTTTGATTAATTAATAGACAAACAATTCTGTAGCAGAATTGAAATCATGCCAAGAAACCCAAACGTCATCGTTGTGGTTTTCAGACCATCCTGGATAGCAATAAGCCCAAGTCCAATCGGTATTGGTATCCCACTGCGCGTAACCATAACCTACATAAAAGTGTGAGTTTCCTCCAATTTGTACAGGACGATAGTTATTGGCTAAACCATCAGTTAAGATATTGGCCATATTAACATTGCATCCTGCACTATTACACCACCAAGAGTTATACCAGTAGCCATATCCTTTAGAAGCCGGATATTGATATGCCAAATACGCTTTTGAGAAATACGTAGCCCCTTGGTTACCATCACAGAAAGTGGCACAAACTGAACGACAATACATCTGAACAGGATCTACAGAATTTCTTCTTGCGGTAGTATTTCTGTACAAAGGACAAGTCTCGCCTGTAGAAGTTGTTGGGATCAAGGCTCCTTTAGACATGTTCAAATCCCACCATGCAAATATACTGGCCCAAGCGTTGTTATTACAACCAGCATAGCACGAATATGGATTCCATCCTGAATTTGGAGCAATTTGAGTATAGAAGCCAAAGTTTCCACTTATATAACGATAAATATAAGCATTAGAAGTCCTTGCAGACCTGTTAGCATTGGTATTGAAAATATCTGACTCCATTCTTTTAGCCACCTCTTTCTTTTTGTCTGTGAAATAGTATTTCGCATACAGAGACTTTAATGACTCGTAATCAGACACAATAAAATAATCAACTCCTTCTACTGCATCATCATTACTGTTGTTTTTGCCTACAGTACTATCTTTAGAGTCACCTTTGCATTCGCCGCTTTTCTCAATGGATGTATTAGACACATATTTGGGAAATTCGCCATATTCACTGACTTTCTTACCATTTTTTTCAAGGGCGTAGTAACTTACACCAAATCTATAGACCTTTTCATCTTTGTCACCTTTAACTATCCTTGATGAATAAGGAATACCATTTGAATAGTTTACGATTGGGTAATCTTTCTCTGTAGCACTGATCAATACCCAGCCCTGAAGTGCTTTTTGATCATTAGTATACCATACCTCATAATAAGCAACACCATCAATACCATAAGCATAGATCGGTTGAATATGGGATGGGGCTTTACCAGTAAAGCGGTCATTACTAGCTACGATTTGCTTAAATTTCTCTAGAATTTTTGCCAACCTAGAAGAATCACATGTCGCATCAGAAAATTCTTTTTTGTAGGCAGCAATTAAATCTCCAATAGATTTACCTTCTGTATTAAAGACAACGATGTCTGTCTTGGTATCGTTTGGGTCAATTTTCCCATCTTTTTTATGACAAGATGTGATTGATAGGGCCACAAATAGGGCTAATACTAATAATTTAAAACTATTCTTCATTTTTTTGATTTTTTAAAAGACTTTAGTCTACTTTAAACTTAAAAACTGATGATAATATCATACAAAATCACACCTAATGTTAGTACATAGTTTTCTACCCTCTGTTTTTATCCTAAAACAGCAACAAGACTAACTACGAAAACATAAGGACACACCGAAGATATGCCGCAATGACTACGGCCTCTTTTGTGCTTTCACAATAAATCGCTTTTGCCCTTACCAAGGGAGGCATAAAGACATGGAATAGACTGTTAAGTCTTAAAGGTATTCACGTAGAATACCATACGCAGGTTAATTTATTACATCATCATATTACTTTATTAATTTAGAGCACAAACAATAAACCATTCCACAAGTAATGGACATAAACCCCAATAAAACCACAGAAACGAACCACACAAAAACCCAATGACCTATATATCAAAAAATTGTAGACCAAAAGAATTCAACATCATCTATAAATTAGCACTATACGTTTCTGGCATTAATTCTTATTGTTATATTCAAAGATAATAATGCGTTCTCTAAAAAACAAATCTATTTAAAATAAATTAAAAAATAATCACATATATGTTATAACATATATACAGGTAAAATCTCCTCAAAAACAATGAAATAGCGATTGTTTTTCAAGACAAAAACACAGTAATATTTAGGGTTAAAAACAATCTAGATACACATCAAAAATTCTTATTACATCTTTACAAATAAGAAAGTACTAGACAAAATAATACAAAACGAAAGCTATTAACATACTAACGAAGGGACAGGTTGTTAATTATGTTATTAATTGTCAAACAATTTACAAGCCCACAAAACCACATGCAATAAATAAACCAGTAATACATTTAAAATATGTAAATTGTTATTTAAATTGCACAATCTCGATTATAGACACGTTATACATTTATGACTTATTGGTTTGACCGTTTTCACAATTGGATGTTCAAGCATTCTTGCCAACTTGAATTGTTACGCCACAAGACATTCGTATTTTACTGTATTATTAGAATATTATATTCTTTAACAAGTGGGTTGTTAATATTTAAAGAGCCAAAATATTTCAAAATCTTCCTGCCATCGATTATTTTATCGTTCTTTACAAATACACTAGCCATATTCCTATCAAGATATAACCTAAAAAAAACTTGTCAATTTCATTTGATATTCTGCTTTATCATACTCACTTATTACTTATTTATGATCAAGACCAACATAACCTCCAACTCATTAACCCCCTTCATATACATGGGAATGGCCATTGTAGCTACGTTTATATTGGGCCGTACCACCGGCTTTATTTTCTTTATAAGCAGTATTTTAGTGATTGGCCTGAGTATGACACCTTTGAGCCATGTCCATTTTAATCGCATTGAAGGTCCTAATCTATTCACTATAGACATCATGATCATGAATGGTATTTACATGGCTTATACATTTTTATTCATCAGCTATTTTGCAACACAACTCTTCAAATACTATAATTATTACCTAACTGAGGTCGAAAAAACGTCCATTGTCAATACGCAATTGTTAACGTCTAACAAAACGCTATCAGACCTTAATGGAGCAATGGAAGCGCATATAGTCGCCTTAGAAGAAGCCAATGCCAAACTACAAAGATATGCTTGGGTAAACAATCATGAAGTACGCGCCCCTCTGGCAACCTTGATGGGGCTTACATACCTGTTGGAATCAGGCTTTTGCAACGAAAAAGATCAGTTGCAAACGCTGGCCTATATTAAGAAAACATGTATTGAACTTGATGAGGTTATCAAAGGACTCAATATAACTTTAGGAACAAGGGAGGATTTGATATAAAATTTATGAATTGTAAGACTACAATTTAAAAAAAATCGCGCACCAAAAGTATACCTTTAGCGCGCGATCATCAATACGATAATCCTGTAAAATTAGCTAGTACTACTCCTTAACGATTTTTTCAGTCCATTTCTTTCCAGACAATGTAGAAATCTCTAATGTGTAAACGCCTTTAGTGAGTTGACCAACTTGTACAATACTTTTAGAGTCCATATTGGGTACAGGCAGCTCTTTTCCTGTTGAAGAAAACAGTCTTAATGCGGTGATTTGTTCTGGACTTTCTATTTTGATTTGATCTACAAAGGGATTGGGATACAATTTCAGTGTTTGATTTTCGATGGTCGCCATATCAATGTCAGTAACGGGACTAGTATAGAGATTTGCCTCCCAAATACCTCTACCATAAGTACCTACGCGGATCTTTTTTGCAGCATAGGAAATCTGAACATCCGTGATGGGGGTATTGGGTAATCCAAGTCCAAAATATATCCAAGACGATAAACTTGTATTTTTATAAAACACGCCCACATTGGTACCAATGTAAAGACCTTCACTGGTATTTTTCTCATAACAAATACTCGTTACACTAATATCGTTAGGAATGCCCGTACCTGTGATATTAGTCCATGTAAGACCACCATCAACAGATTTATAAACCCGTTTGGTATTACCTCCGCTGTTTGTTGTATAGACGGTCTTTGGATCAGTTGGATGTACTGTTATAGAAGTCACACTACCTCCTGGGTGAGTTACCTTTTTCCACGCCGTTGCACCAGCGTCATACGTTGCAAAAAACGTACTCCCCACTGAAGTATATACATGGGTCGAACTACTTGGCGAAATAGCTATATCCAACAAATCACTAGTGCTTAAGCCCGAACTTATTTTTGTCCAAGCATCACCCCTATTCTGGGTCATAATCACATCTTTGTACCCTGCGACTAGAATTGCTGGATTGGCCTCATGAATCGCAAAAGGAGTTGTCCAATCGCCATCATCAGCACTTATGCCAGCCGCTTGTATCTTGGAATCTAAACTTGTAGAGCTTGTCCATGCATTGTTAGTCCTTTCAACTCCGTCACCGTTGATATAAGAGGAATATAAGATGTTTTCATTTGAAGGATCAATCAAGCACATGTTTGCATCTCCCCCAGTTGTATTCCTCCATGTTCCATCTTTTTTACGCATATTACCTCCGTTATCTTGAGTACCACCCGCCATAACCACGGCATTTGTCTGAGAAACTCCAATTTGATAATACATGGAGATCGCAAGTCCGTTAGATAGATATGTCCAAGTATTGGTTTGTTCGTTATATTTTTCCACACCACCATCGTTGGATATGTAAATTTCAGCAGGCTTAGTGGGATCAAAATTAATTCCATGATTATCGGCATGTACTTCTTTAAGTCCATTGGCACCACTCCAATGTGTAAATTGTTTCCATGTTGCGCCACCATCTGTTGATTTGTAGTTATCAACACATCCACAATAAATATTGTTGAGTGTAGTTTGCGACACCAAAAACTCACATCCTTCTGGCATAGCAGATTTAAGCGTATAAGTAGCCCCTTGGTCCATTGACACATAGTATTGTTTGGTACCACCTACCAATGCCACTCCCAAAAAATTAGGATTGACTAACGATGTACTCATTCTAAGATTGCTACTACTGAAACTAGAGACTTTAGTCCAAGTCAGACCTGCATCCGTAGATTTATAAATATCACTATTTGAAACATAAACCGTATTGCCATCGTTTGGCCTAAAAACGACATCGAAATGAGCCCCTGTACGCACTACCGTCCATGTGTCACCACCATTTGCTGTCCTATAAACTCCCTTGTTCGTTACAGCGATGATAATTTTAGGATCAGTAGGACTCATAGCCATAAACCTAACGCTAATGGTGCTATTTCTAGCAGCAGTTAGCCCAGTAGCGGTCCATGTTGTTCCCCCGTCCTTAGACTTAAACACACCAATACCACCACCATAACTACTATGGTCTTCTCCTGTTGATACATATACAGTTGTAGGAGTCTGATGATCTACAAGTATTTTACCACAATTCAACATTGGTAGCTGATCACCAACAGCCTTATAGGTTTTACCACCATCTATGGTCTTCCATACACCGCCACCATCTGATGTTGTATAAAATTCTAAAGAGTTTTTGGGGTTAAAAGCCACAGACTGCGTCCTTCCTAAACCCCAGTATCCTCCAGTATTTTTATACATACTCACATCTGTCCAAGTAGGGCTTGCATCTTCTGTGCGCATATTTTGGCCAGACGTTTGTAAGGCCACATAAACTTCATGTGTATTTTGGGCATCAGGAAAACTTCCATCAGGATTCACACGATCGCGCCAAAACCACTCCCATCTCTTGTATCTAACATATTCATTGTCTTCTTCTCTATCATACTCAGAGCCGAAACCAACCTCAGTATCTAATACTGTATCAGGCCGCTCCATACGAGAACCGTCCAAATGTTTCTTAAAATGTTTTGCAGCTTTTTTCTGCATTTTGAAAAAATTAGGCTTCACCCCTTCCAGAAACTCTGGTGACTTGCCTAAGGGCTGAGCACTAACAGACATTATTCCTAAAAAGAACAGAATCCCGATGTTAACGATTTGTATTTGGTTCCTCATACGCAATTATTTCCATTAAAAGTACAAAATATTATCAACATATCACAATACACCTACGCAATCGATTGTTCAAAACTTAGCAAATCATTCCTAATCATGACTATCTCTTTTCCAGTTTTACAGTTTTAGAAACGTCGCCCATGAAAATTTTGATAGTATAAACTCCTTTCGGTAATTCATTAGCAAGGGAAATTTTATCATTACCCGATCCACTCAAAATCAGATCTCCTGAAATATTATACAATTCGTACTCAAATGCGCCATTACCCTGTATGTTGATCTCTTGATCGAAAGGATTTGGAAAAACCAGAAATGAATGTGTGAGATCTTTAGCATTTACATCAGTCACAACACATTCCCCCTTACCAAGTCCGGCGCTATAAAAATAAATCAAGTCAATATTGGCTAAGCCCCCAGCAGTCGTTGCTGATAACTTAATCATATTATTCCCTTGCTTTAAACTTAAAGTAATCTCCTCTGAAGCCCAAGTAGTAAATGCACCTGTAGTTGCAAAAGTCATAACAGCTAACTGTGCACCATCCAATCCCAAATTAGCACCTCTTGCAGCCGTAGATGCATACCTGAAACCTAAGGTATAATTACCCGCCTGAGATGCATTAATGGCAAATTGAAGACTGCTACCAATTGCATTTGTTGTATTTACAAAACCAGTTCCTAAAAAGCCTGCATTATTATTATCTATGGTGCCATCATAAACACAAGCATCCTCCGCTTGAACAGAACCCAAGCAAGCAGTAAGGCCTGTGTTTCCTCCCGAACATCTTCCACAATTATCGACAAAAGCAGTACCATTGACAACTCCATTACAATCTATACAGCTTTGCTCTGTTTTACCACATCCACAACTGCCTGGAGTCGTTTTGTTGGCATCGTTTGGACACTCATCACCACTTGTTGAAACATATCCCGAGGGTTGTGTACACGAATTTTGAACTGAACTAGCATCACCGACTCCATCACCATCAGCATCGGCATACCAAGTAGATGAGGTATTGATCGTAACTGTAATACTCGCCCTTGGACTTTCACAAGAGCTTACTGTTTGCGATACATAATAGATTGTAGAGCCAACGACAGAAGTACTAGGTGTTGGTGCAATAGCACTTGCTGTACCTCCAGTAGCACTGGTACCATACCATTTCAGATTTGTTCCCGTGGCAGTAAGTACTGAAGAGGCTGCATTTTGGCAATATCCTATAATGGATGTAACAGTCGGCGCTGAAGGCACAGCAGTAACAGTCACCGTTATACTAGCTCTCGGACTCTCACAAGTACTTACAGATTGTGAAACATAATATACTGTTGTTCCTACGATAGAGGTGTTTGGGGTTGGCGCTACGCTACTCGCAGTACCTCCTGTAACATTGGTTCCGTACCATTTGAGTGTATTGCCAGAACTTGCTGTAGCGGTTAAAACTACTGCTGTTGCATTTTGGCAGTAGTTAATTGAGGCTGTAACCGTAGGTGCGGCTGGTGCTGTACAAGTACTATTAGGATTGTACAAAGGAGCCTTCCAAATTCCTCTCCCTCTTGTTGATACCCTAATCTCACTACCCTTTTTATATATTTCAATATCAGTAACAGGCGTATTGGGCAAGCCATCGAAATATTCTACCCAAGTAGAAATGTTGTCGTTTAAATAAAATACACCTACATCAGAACCGACGTATATTTCGTTATTAGTAGACCCTGGCACATAATTAATACAATTCATTGGCAGGTTTGGAAGACCTGTAGAAAGATTAGTCCACGATGAACCTCCATTGGTAGTCTTGTAGACTTTATTACCTGCTGAATATCCAGAAAGTGTAACCCACGCGATCAACGGGTTACTTTGATGTATCGCAATACAAGTAATAGCCGTTTGATTTACTGGTAACCCTGAAGTCACATTAGTCCACGTACCGCCACCATTTTGTGTGATAAACAATTGGTTATATCGAGCAGCATACACAACATTACTGTTGGTTGGAGCAACTTTTACATCAACCATCTTTCCAGAACCGGCAATGGTACCAACTTGGGTCCAAGTGTCCCCCCTGTTGGTTGATTTCAAAACTTGATCATAACCCGCCCACAGTGTGTTGGCCGTTGTAGGATCTTGACACCATGGTGTATTCCATGCACCATCCAAGTCTTTAAGACCTGGGTTATCAGCAAGCCAAGTCCAGTTCACACCACCATCCGTACTTCTGCAAAATCCTCCAAAATACAACTCACCATACATCACTTTACTGTTGGTACGATCCACAAAAGCCTGAAAACCATCACCGCCAAGGGCTAAATTATAAGCACCATTGGTATGAACAAATGTTGCACCGTCTTGATGACCACTTATCATAATTTCAGCATTATCAGTTGCAACTCCAAAACCATATATGTTATGCACTGAGATATTCTTTTGATTAATTGCAGACCAACATGTACCTCCATTTACTGTCTTAAATACTCCACCATCATTTGCTGCAAAAGCAGTAGTTGTACTACCTGGCAACCATTCTAAATAATGGATATCCCAATGCATTTCAAGATTCGAGTTTTGGCAGTCTTTCGTGGCTACAGTCCAAGACACGCCTCCATCTGTTGATTTCCAATTTCGTACTCCTGATGCCAATAAATAATCCGCGTTAGCTTTACAAACTGAAAATGCCATATCATAGCCCGTTTGGTTACCACTACCAAAGGTTTCGTTGTAGCCCAGTACATTAGGCAAAGATGTAGTTGACATTTGAGCAAAATTAAGACCAGAGTCAGTGGAACGATATACCCCTTTGATGTCACCATCTCCTTTTGCCATTAGTATATAAACATAATTAGCATTGGCCGGCGTCACATCCAACGAAATTCTGCTAATATCTGAAGTTGGCAAACCAGATGTTACTTTGGTAAAGCTCGCACCGCCGTTTGTTGATCTATATAATGAAGTACTAACCGCATAGACAATATTAGGATCGCCAGGTTTTAACTCAGCATCTTTAATGTATCCTGTCCCTGATTGAACTAATGACCATGAAGTACCTCCATTTGTAGTCCTGTAAACGCCATCAGCTCCAAAAACCATTAAGATCAAAGGATTGGTCGGGTTTATCAATATCCTACTCATAAATTTACCTTGATCTGCTGTCCACTTCAAACCTGTTTCAGACCATGTTACACCACCATCTGTTGACTTAAAAACACCAGCACTACGAGTATCTCCACCGTCATTATCACCCGTAAGTAAAAACAGATTATTTGAATTATTCGGATCAATTGCCAAATCAGAACATCCTATCATCGTTAAGTGATCTGATATCGGTGACCAATTTGCTCCAGCATCGGTCGATTTCCATAAGCCCCCTGCAGGAGCACCTGCATAAATAGTATTTGAATTATTCGGATCGAATCTTATAAAATTCATTCTACCAGCATTTCTACCGCCATCAGCAGCTCCAGAAGGCCCAACAAATGTCCAAGTAGTACCGACCCTAGCATTTTTTAATTTCTTGGGCTTAGGATGTACCGCGCGGAAGAGTTTAAAGTTCTCATAAGTCTTTCCGATAAGCGATAAATTACCGCTTGGATAAACCCTAGGAGCAACAAAATCTTCCCAACGTTTGTACTGAATGTATCTTCTTTCTTTTTTTTGATATTTATAGTCAATGTATTTATTCGTTTCACCAATCTTAAGCCTAGGACTATTGGGATCATTAAATGCTTTTTTCCAATCTGCCTCAAAAGCCTGCCTTACCTGATCTAAAGTCTTAAAACTTGTATCAGTAAGATACTGGTGTTTCTCTTGAGAAAATAGTTTTACAAACGAAAACAAAAAAAGTATACTTAAAATTATCCTATTCATTATAAAATATTTATTCCCCATGGGCTAACAATTTAATTTTATGAGCTTTTTGATAAATCCCGATTGACATTAAACTCAATTATTTCTATATTTTATAAGCACTCGTTATAAATTAATTGAAACATAAACTTATCTATACAAATCGCCCATTGTCCTTACCTAAGTATCGTAATTGCACTTGCATTTATCCTACAAATACTCATACTTATTCTTAATAAATCACAAATAACAAATGGTAATGAAGTAACATAGAAATATTTTCACATAATCGTAATGTATATAAATATATCACTAAAACACCTTAACAATTACACACAATTACACATTTAAGAACTATAACATACACAATTTAAGACATCAATAAAACCATAAAAAACAGGTCACAAATACAAAATACGAACATTTATTATATTTTTCGTATTATTTTTTGCACTATTCCACTCTACCGCTTAACTTTGCATTGAAACAATTTATAAAAAACGACAAATTATGATAAAATACTACATTAGTATTCTTGTGTTCATTGCATTGTATTGCACAAATGGACAAATCAATTCCAACAGCCCGGCAAAGCCGTTTAATTCAAACTCAAGTTACGCATATGGTATCATGCCAACCAACCTTCCATCAGGAGGTACTTATGGCAAATCAAACGATGCCGCTAGTGCTTACAACTCCTGGAAGACCAATTTTGTAAGGACGTGCTCTAATGGATCAAGAGTTTTGTTCGATGACAACTCTTCAACAGTATCAGAGGGCATCGCTTATGGAATGTTACTTTCTGCTTACGCAGGAGACAAACCACTTTTTGATGAGCTTTGGAAATTCTACAAAGCAAATACAAATGGAAACGGTGTAATGAACTGGAAACTAAGCGGTTGCTCTGGAGTTTCAGGTGCAAATGGCGCTACTGATGCAGAGCTTGATGCCGCAATGGGACTGCTAGTGGCCGCCGATCAATGGCCTACAGCCACGTCACCTTACAACTATAAGAACGAAGCCACCACCTTGATTGGTAAAATAAGACAATATGAAATACACCCATCGTCTAATCAAACATTGAACGGTGATGCGTGGGGAACGGGCAATGAC
>CAMFLX010000122.1 GCA_945957555.1 uncultured Cytophagales bacterium | reverse complement strand
CGAGATTCCTCTACGTCTCGTGGGCTCGGAGATGTGTATAAGAGACAGGACAAATATGATGCGAATATAGATGATAGCTGGGATTTTCAGTTTATTCCTGATACAAAAGGATGGAAATTATACTCTATCAAACTTGCTGATATGTCTCCAGGAGCTGGATCAAAAGGTGCAAAAATCAAAGAACCTAATCGTATTGCAAGAGTACAAGTTGCTTTGATCGCAACTCATCCTTTCGAATATTGTGCTATTGCCTTTGATTATGTGACTCTTACAAAAGGAGGGCCCTTCAATCCCGACAAATATTAATTTGAATTAAAATATTAAGAAGAAACAATGTTTAAATATATCAATATAGGTCTTTTGGGGATATTACTATCCCTAAAAGATTGTGCAAGTTTTGAAAAAGTTGAATTTACTGATCCAGCAGATGCCTACAGAGACACTACAAAAGAGGTAGGTATCCCAGCACTTAAATACAACAATGGGGATATGATGGATGGTCCAGTATGGTGGACAGGCTCTAACCCAGGAGAAGAACTTACTTTGGAACAAAAAGATGGTTACTATATCAGATTCAAGAACGTTGGTCCCAAATATACACCATTTGGTCAAGGACTTCCTGGACTAGACTTTTCGAATAACTTGGCTGTTAAAGTAAAATGTGTTGCTGAAGGCGAGGATATGCCAATGCTATGCCTACAATTGGATGATGTGAATGGTTATCAAACTAATGCCAAAAGACCTTCACAGAGAATTGCCAATGACGGGAAAATGAGAGATTATTATTTCACGCTCAAAGGCGCGTGGGTACAATCATGGCCAACTGCTCATGCAGTAGACCCTGCTGCAATAAATAAAATCATGTTCTTCGTAAACCCAGGTGCTTCTGCTTATAATGGAGCTATTAAAATTAAGGAAATAAAAGTAGTTCCTGCAGATTCTGTGAAAGAAACCGAAAAAATCAAACCTCCTGCAGGTAGACCAGGCGCGATCATCGATGATTTCTCTGGCGATATTGGAGCTTGGTGGACAACTGATAAATTTTTTAAAATTTCAAAAACAGAAAGTGGGCAACTTAAAGTCGATATAGCAGGAGCAGGTCCAGGATATGAATGTATCGGTAGAGGATTTAAAGCAATTAATTTTGGAAAAGCATATAAATTGAAAGCAAAGATAAGACTTGAAGGTACTGGCGATGCACCAGAGGTAAGGATTGACATTAAAGATGTGGATGGTTATACCTGCAACGCAAAACCTGCAACCAACAGAATTATTCCGAATCCTGATGGTACTATGAAAGAATATACTTTTTCATACAAAGGAAGATTCTTACAGACTTATCCAGACATGCATGAAGTTGACCCTGAGAGGATCACGGACTTTGTTATCTTTATAAATCCAGGCAAAGCACCTTTTACCGGCACCATTTATATCGATGATATAGAGGCTGTTTATCAAGGTGAATAATCTTTGGCATATTTTTTGGAATACATTAAACATCAAATAAAAACTCATTTTTAAAACAAGAAACATGAAAAAAGTAATTAGAAACGTTATTTGCGGTGTAGCACTATTAGCAGGTTCTTCAATATACGCACAATCAGCTACTGACAGGGTAGTGGACGATTTCGAAAAACCAGGTATCTGGAGCTGGTGGAAAAGCCCTGCCTATACTGTAGAACAAGTAGAAAGTGCTCTCAAAGTTTCTATCACCAAAGCTGGCGACAGAACTGTGGATAATGGTTACAATACATTTGGAAGAGATCATGCTGCTGATCCTTTAGATTTCACGAAACTCAACGTCGTAAAAGTGAAATACAAATTAGACGGCGCAGAAGGTACTACATTAAGATTGGATTTGAAGGACATTGACGATAACGTTACTAATGCTAACTCTATCGTTAAAAAAATCGCTCCTTCAAAAGATTGGCAAGAAGTATATTTCGTATTCACTGCTGATAAATTCAAACAAAGCTGGCCAACTGCTGGTAATGTAGATCCAGAAGAAATCAAAGAGTTTTTGTTTTTCGTAAATGCAGGTAACTACGCAAAACCATTCACAGGAACTTTATTGATAGACGAATTGGTACTTACGACAGCAGACAAAATACCTGCTGACAAGAAATAATTTTTTGCAACTCATATAATGCATCACCGCCCCCCAAGGGCGGTGATTTTTTGATATAATTTAAATTTTTAAAATAATGAAGTTAAAAAAACTAGTAGGATTTTCCCTGTTATTAGCTGCCACTTCGATTTTTGCTCAGCAAAAACCAACTGGAGGCGCCAAAGACCCAATAGATGCTAAAATAGATGCATTATTGGCAAAAATGAGCATCGAAGAGAAAGTAGGTCAAATGACCCAAGTCAATATTAACCTTATTCTAAAAAACGGATACGGAAATACTGACACACAGATTGACCCAGCAGCTTTAAAAAAAGCAGTGGTAGACTACAAAGTAGGATCTATATTAAACGCTCTTTACGGCTATGATGTAGAATCTTGGCACAGGATTATGAGCCAAATTCAAGATGAAGCCAAAAATACACCAAACAAAATCCCTGTACTTTACGGTATTGATGCAATTCATGGTGTTACCTTTACTTCAAACAGTACACTTTTCCCTCATAACATAAGTCTTGCTGCATCACGTAATCCTGAATTGGCAAAACAATGTGCTAAAGTTACTGCTAAAGAAACTAGAGCATCTGGTATTCGTTGGAACTTTAACCCAGTGTTGGACGTTGGTCGTCAACCTCTTTGGTCACGGTTCCCTGAAACTTTTGGCGAAGATGTATACATTGCTAAAACCATAGGCGCAGGCGTCATCAAAGGTTATGAAGAAGATGGTTTGAAAAATCCAACTGCAGTAGCTTCTTGTATGAAACACTATATCGGTTATTCTAACCCTAAAAGTGGTAAAGACAGAACACCGATTTTAATGCCTGAAATAGAATTGAGAGAATATTACCTTCCTCCTTTCAAGGCTGCTGTTGACGCTGGTTCTTCAACTGTTATGATTAACTCATCAGAGATTAACGGTGTACCAGTACACGCTAGCAAATACCTTTTAACTGATGTTTTGAGAAAAGAACTTGGCTTTAAAGGTCTTGCGGTATCTGACTGGGAAGACATAATCCGTTTGTATGAAAGACACAAAGTTGCATCATCACCAAGAGAAGCCGTGAAAATCGCAGTTCTTGCTGGTATAGACATGAGTATGGTTCCTCACGACTTCACATTCTTTGACTTGCTAGTTGATCTTGTGAAAAAAGGAGAAGTGCCAATGTCAAGAATTGATGAGGCTAACAAAAGGATCTTAAGAACCAAGTTTCAAACTGGTTTATTTGACAACCCATATCCGGAAGAAGCTGCTAAAAAACTTTTTGGTCTACCTGAATATGGCAAATTGGCCATTGACATCGCAAGAGAATCAATTACTTTGTTGAAAAACGAAAAGGTATCAAAAGATGCAGCAAGCGCTGTACTTCCATTGGTTAAAGGTAAAAAAGTATTACTTGCAGGTCCAGGAGGTAACAACATTACCAACTTACATGGTTGCTGGTCTTACTCTTGGCAAGGTGATGTAGCTAAAAACTACCCAAAAACATCTAAAACAATCCAACAAGTTCTTGAGTCATATCTGGGCGCTTCCAATGTGATTTCAGCATCGGTTGAAGGCTTTGACAGAAAGAAAAATTACAGAACTGATTCTATTGCTGTAAAAGCTAAGGATGTAGACGCTATCATTCTTTGTCTTGGCGAAGATGCTTATGCAGAACAACCAGGTGTAATTGATGATTTGACACTCCCAGAAAATCAACTAGAATTGGCTAAGGCTGCTATTGCTACTGGCAAACCCGTAATCTTAGTTTTAACAGAAGGGCGCCCGAGGATTATCCGTGAAATAGAACCAGGTTGTACTGCGATTGTACAGGCATACTGGCCAGGTAGTGGTGGTGCACAAGCAATTGTTGACATTCTGTATGGTGAATATAACCCTGATGGTAAGTTGCCTTACACTTACCCACAATTTACTGGTGATATCATGACTTACGATCATAAGTTCATTGATGAAATCCAAGAATTGTCTCCAGGGAGAATCACTTACAATGGCTACAAACCTCAATATCCTTTTGGACATGGCTTGAGCTACACTACTTTTGAGTATTCAAACTTAAAATTGAGCGCAAATACATTGTCAAAGGCTGGTTCTCTTAAAGTATCAGTAGATGTGAAAAATACTGGTTCTAGAGACGGTAAAGTTGCTGTAGAACTTTATAGTAAAGATCTATTTGCATCAATAACTCCATCTGTAAAAAGATTAAGAGCTTTCAATAAAATATTCTTGAAAGCAGGAGAGAGTAAAACAGTTGAATTTACTATCAACAAAGATGATCTTGCTTTTGTGAACAACAATTTGAAAACTGTCACTGAAAAAGGAGAGTTTGAAGTTATGATTGATAAATTGGTCGGAAAATTCACTTATACTGAGTAGTCTTATAAAAGATTGATAAAAAAGGGGGCGATGCCCCCTTTTTTATTATCCAAACCTTTAGAAAATAGCACTCATATAGAAAATCCCTTCCATCAACTAATACATATCTCAGTAAATCCTAACAAATTAATTTTGTCTTCATACGTAATTTTTTGCTAACTTTGAGACCCTAAAAAATTACAGAAGTGGGTAGTAGTATCATCATTGAAAAGTCGGACAAAACGAGCATAAGCGCCGTTGATTATAAAAATTTAGGTTTTGGTAAAGTTTTTACTGACCATCTATTTGAAGTAGATTATGTAAATGGTCAATGGCAAACACCAAAGATTGTCCCTTTTCATAATTTAAGTCTACATCCAGCAACATCTTTTATCCACTATGGTCAGACTATTTTTGAAGGATTAAAAGCCTTTAAAGATATTAACGGTGATATTTTAGTATTCAGGCCGAAAACTAACTGGGCCAGAATGAACAAGTCCGCTGAAAGGGTATGTATGCCTACGATACCCGAGGAAATTTTCATACAAGGTTTAGAAGCATTATTAAAGATCGATGAAGCTTGGTTCCCTAAAGAGGCCGGTACATCCATGTATATCAGACCTTTCATGTTTTCCATGGATGCGGAGATACGTGTAAGACCTTCGGATACTTACAAATTTATGATTATAATTTCTCCATCTGGAGCATATTATTCAGAACCAGTAAAAGTAACCGTTGAAAAACACTACGTAAGAGCCAGCAATGGAGGCTTAGGCTTTGCAAAAACTGCAGCGAACTATGCGGCCTCTCTCCTACCTGCCAAAAAAGCGGTAGAAAATGGATATCATCAATTGATCTGGACAGATAGCAAAGAACACAAATATATAGAAGAGGCGGGCACCATGAACTTCATGTTCGTGATCAATGGCAAGCTCATAACCCCACAACTAAGTGATTCCATATTAGATGGTGTCACTAGAGATAGTATCATACAGTTGGCTAAAGATATGGGGGTTAGTGTAGAAGAGAGAAAAGTTAGTGTAGAAGAGGTAGTAGATGCACTTAAAAATGGAACCCTCCAGGATGCCTTTGGAGCTGGTACTGCAGCAACAGTTTCCCACATCATACAAATAGCAAATGAAGGTGTCGATTACCATTTACCTCCAGTTGCACAAAGAGATTTTTCAAACAAAGTAGCCGATCTACTCAATAACATCAAATTGGGTCTTGCACCAGATCCTCACAATTGGATTCATAAAATCAAATTATAAATTTAGGCCCATTGCAAGAATGGGCTTTTTTATACCCTACAAAGTCCTTACCATCGAGTAAACTACATAATATTCTAATCAAAAACGTACAATAACCCCTCCCTATTTTCTTTATTTGTTAACCTTCCCTTAAAGATGAACTCATCTTAAAAGTTGTACTTTGTAATATGAAAACTCACTCTATTATCCTAATCAAACGTTTTTCATGAAATCAATCTTGCCTTTAACCCAAAAGCTAGTCAATATACATAAGCCATAGGATTTTGTCTGAGTACTCTTAAGTACTTAGGCAAACCTGTGCACAATCATCATATTTTGAAAACAACTTGTTCTTGTTCTCAAAACTTTAAAACTCTAGACTTTAAAGTTTAAGGGAAGAGCCCTATATTTGCCGATTGAAATTTACTTTTTATGAAGATATCGTACAATTGGCTCAAAGACTTTATTAAGACCGATTTAACCGCAGAAGAAATAGGTAAACTACTCACTAGCTCTGGACTGGAGGTCGAAGGAATAGAAGCTTTTGAAACGGTAAAAGGAGGGCTCAAGGGCGTCGTTATTGCCCAAGTACTTACTTGTGTACAACACCCAAATGCAGATAAACTTAGAGTAACTACTGTTGATATTGGGACGGGAACACCTATACCGGTAGTATGTGGTGCCCCCAATGTAGCCGCTGGACAAAAAGTATTGTTGGCTACGGTTGGTGCTACACTACACCCTATTGGCAGTGATGAACCTCTTAAAATAGCTAAAGCCAAAATTAGGGGTGAGGTTTCCGAGGGGATGATCTGTGCTGAAGATGAACTTGGCTTGGGCATTTCGCATGACGGTATCATGGTATTAGACACTACCCTACCCGTAGGAACACCTGCTGCCGACTATTTAAAAATAGAAAATGATTTTGTATTCGAAATAGGACTTACACCAAACAGGGCAGACGCGGCATCTCATTTGGGTGTAGCGAGAGATCTTAGGGCTCTCATCAACAAAGAGGTCACAAAACCTACTCTAAAGAATATCAAGCCAGAGCCGACTCATAAGATTTCAGTTGAAATTAAAGACACAAAAGCATGTCCTCGATATACTGGTGTAATCATTACAGGGCTCAAAGTTGATAAATCTCCTGAATGGCTACAAAACAGACTGAAAGCCATAGGCATAAACCCTATCAATAATATCGTTGATGCAACCAACTACGTTTTGCATGATTTGGGACAGCCTCTTCATGCATTTGATTTATCGAAAATCACATCAGGCAAGGTCGTCATTCAGACACTCCCCGAAAACACCCCTTTCATCACTTTAGATGGTATAGAGCGAAAGCTCAAATCCACAGATTTGGTTATTTGCAATAACAATGAACCAATGTGTTTAGCTGGGATATTCGGCGGCAAAGAATCGGGCGTTTCAGAAACTACAACGCAGATTTTTCTGGAATCAGCATACTTTAGCCCAGATGTCGTTAGAAAAACGTCTCAAATTCACGGGATCAAAACGGATTCTTCATTCAGATTCGAAAGAGGAACCGACCCCAACATGCCTTTATTTGCACTAAAGAGAGCCGCTGAACTCATCATCGATATATCAGGGGGGAGTATTTCATCTGAATATATTGATTCTTATGCTGAGCCCATTTCTCATCATACAGTATTGGTTGACTACCAAAGGATCCGAAATCTTATTGGTATAGAGGTGGGAGATCCTGAGATCGACTCCATTCTAGAAAATTTAGAGATCGAAATCAAAGCAATTGAGGGATCAAAAAAAACGCTTTGGGTTCCTCCCTATAGAGTGGATGTTACTCGTGAAGCTGACATTGCCGAAGAAGTATTACGGATTCATGGTTTTGATAAAATCAAGCTAGCGCCTTTCTTGGGTACTCAGTTCTTAGCCGAACATGAAGAAAACAGCAGGGATCATATCTATGAGCAGATAGGTGATTTACTCTCAGCAAATGGCTTTTATGAAATTGTGACCAATTCGCTTACCAAGCCAGAATACTGGGCGAAAAATAAAGAATTCAAAAGTGAGGAAAATGTAGAGATCCTTAATAAACTAAGCGAGGAACTTGGCGTAATGCGACCAACTTTGCTTTTTTCAGGACTTGAGGTAATTGGACACAACATCAATAGACGCCAAAAAGACCTAAAGTTGTTTGATTTGGGAAAATCTTATAAAAAAATAGAAGGAAAATATCATGAAAAATACAATTTAGCAATCTTTTACACTGGCAATAAATATCCTGAATCATGGTTAACAAAATCCGAGCCATCAACCTTTTATGATATCCTAGCCCCTGTGCAAATGTTGCTAGAAAGATTTAATTTAAAGGTGCAAAAGCTCATCCCTATATCAAACGATATTTTTTCCCAAGGCGTATCCATTCTTGCCAATGGCAAAGAAGTAGCCACCGTTGGCTCTATTCAAGGGAATATCTTAAAAAAGCAAGACATTAAACAAAATGTATGGTTTGCGGACCTAGACATGGATTTAATCCTTAAAATATTCAGAAAGGAATACAAATTCAACGAAGTACCAAAGTTCCCTGAAGTACGTCGCGACCTGTCTCTTGTTCTTGACAAAAAGATAAGTTTTGCAGAAGTTAAGGAAGTGGCCTTAAAAACTGATAAGGAGCTGATCAAATCTGTTAATGTATTCGATGTATATGAAGGTGATAAGATTGATGTTTCCCAAAAATCTTACTCTGTTAGCTTTGCAATGCAACATACAGACCGCACGCTTACAGACGAAGAGATCAACAAAGTTTTCAATAAACTTATCGAGAATTTCGAAAGTAAACTCTCTGCGATTATTCGCAGATAAATAAAAACGAAACACACAAGCAGGCTCCCCCTGCTTGTGTGTTTATAAAACCCACTCATACCAATTATAGGAATAATCTAATAATCACCGAATCCTTATCGAGACCTGTATTGGCTTTATAAGCAACCAAAATACCTATAAAAAAAGCGATACTATCCGTAACCATCAAAAAACTATTTAAACCAACACCCTATATAATTAGTTTCTATGTCAGTAAAATAGTGATTATCTTTATATACCCTTAAACAGTAACTTAGAATCACATGAATACGCCAGCTAACTTTAAAATGTATAGCTATCTCGGTCAGCTATTATCGATAATTCTAATACTCTGCACTTTTGTAATAGTTTGGGACTTTGAAATCATAGACCCCTTCTCTCTTTCGCTCATAAGGCTAAGCATACTTATTGGGATTACCACCTATGTCCTTATGAATATACTTTACGTTTTTATATTCCGAAAACTCTGCCTCTCCAACTATATGGGCCTCCTCAAAATCATCCATACCATTACTATCTGTATGGTCTTCAGCCCCTTTATAAGTCCATATTACCATACTTTAGATGTGTCACTATACGCCACTTTTACCTTAGCTCCCGTTTCTCTTGCCCTCGATGTCATTTGCATCTATTTACTGTATAAGAAATATTGCAATGCGCTTATCAACAACTTCCATGTACTCCCCAAAACGATACTCTATTCTGTAGCAATATTTGACCAAGTCACTCAATTGTATATCTTACTTGAGGTTTCATTTTTTCTTCTCTTTGTTTCTGATTTCATTTTTTTTGTAAGACTTAATACTTATAGCTTAAAGGCAGAAAAGAAACTTGCCATCATGAAACTTGAAACACAAGGTTGACAACCCCATTCATAAAAATTAGTGATAGACGTAAGTCAACTAAACGAATCAGCACTTTCATCCCTATTTCAAACTTTCTCCCATTTTTGTAACTTTGTCAAAAACACTATACCTCTCAAATAAAAATATGAGAAAGATTCTTATCATTGGTATGATCATTATTGGCTTAGGCATTGTAGCATACAAATTATCCTTAAAATATAGTTGGACCGGGAAGCATAAGGTAGGAGATCGAATAGATAGTCTCAATGGTGTCTTGGTTTATTATAATGGTGGCATCGAAAACGTAGAGGGGCGGAATATTGCGAAAGATGGATACAACTTAGGTTTAAAATACCAATGTGTTGAGTTTGTAAAACGGTATTACTACCTACACCTCAATCATAAAATGCCAGACAGCTACGGACATGCAAAAGATTTCTTTGATCCATCTGTAAAAGATGGATGTCTTAACAAAAAAAGAAATCTATTACAATATCACAACCTCAGTAAAAGTAAACCAAAAGCCGATGATTTATTGATCTACTCTGGCACCATGGGAAACCCATTTGGACATGTTGCGATTGTGGCAAAAGTATCAGAATCTGAATTAGAGATTATACAACAAAACACTGGCGCACATGGCAGCACAAGAGCACATTTTAAGCTCGCTCACAACAACAATCTTTGGCGTATAGAAAACGATAGGATTTTGGGTTGGTTAAGAAAAAAACAATAACCCACTTATTCCTCTCTCAAAAAAGCAAATGATAAAATATTGGCACCCATTCTCAGTGCCAACTGACGAATAGGCTCTGGGTCATTGTAAATAACTTGATCCTCCCAACCGTTACCTAAATCACACTCATACGAATAAAAACATACGAGCTTTCCTTGGTAAATTAAGCCAAAACCCTGGGGAGGCTTATTGTCATGCTCATGAACCTTAGGAAGACCTTTATCAAATTGATACTTTTGGTGATAGATCGGATGAGTAAACGGTAACTCAACAAAATCAAGCTCAGGAAATACTTTCTTCATCTCCCTTCTTATAAACTTATCGAGCCCATAATTATCATCGATATGTAAAAAACCTCCAGAAATCAGGTAATTCCTCAAGTTTTGCACGTCGTTAGAAGTAAAGGAAACATTTCCGTGGCCCGTCATATGAACAAATGGATAGTAAAACAGCTCTGGGCTGCCTACCTCCACAACATCCTCTTCCTTATTGAGATTAGTACCAATATTTTGGTTGCAAAAATTGATCAAATTGGGCAAAGATGTTTTGTTGGCATACCAGTCGCCACCACCACCATATTTCAACTTAGCGATTTTCACCTGTTGTGCATGTATGCCAACAAACAAACCAATATGGATAATGATATAAACTAAGTTCCTCATATATGTACCGACATCTTCTTTTCAAAAATACTAATATTATAAAAAATAAAAAAGGGAGCGCTTGCTCCCTTTTTATTTTATCCCGAATCTTTTAGAGACTACTCAGCTACTACGTTTACAGTAATAGTCTGTTTTACTTCTTTGTGCAGATCCAAGTGTGCTTTGTATGCACCAACTTCTTTAATATCTTCTTTAAAAGAAATTCTCTTTCTATCTACCGTAAAGCCTTTCGCTTTTAAGGCATCAGATACCTGTAGAGAAGTAATAGCACCGAAAATTTTACCAGAATCACCTACTTTAGTAGAGATGCTAATAACAAGATTTTCAAGTTTAGCAGCAATATCTGCAGCCTCACTCTTAATTTTCTCAGCTTTGTGAGCCGCTTGCTTAATGTTTTCAGCAACTACTTTCTTGTTTGACTCCGTAGCAAGGATCGCTACTTTCTTAGGAATCAAAAAGTTACGACCATAACCATCGCGAACTTTTACGATATCATTTTTGTAACCTAGTCCTTTTATATCTTCTTTTAATATGATTTCCATTTCAATATCTTATTTTAAACCATCTGTAACGTAAGGGAGGATCGCCAAGTGTCTCGCTCTTTTCACAGCTTGAGAAACTTTGTTCTGGAATTTCCAACTAGTACCAGTAATACGACGAGGAAGTATCTTTCCTTGCTCATTGATAAACTTCAACAAGAAGTTAGGATCTTTGTAGTCGATATATCTGATGCCGCTCTTACGAAAACGGCAATATTTTTTTCTATTTTCTTGTTGTTTTGAAACAACTGGCTCATTTACAAGTGTCATGATTTTCTCTGTCTACTGGATTATTTCTTTTTTGCTTTAACTGGCTCTGAAGCAACATCTTTCTTATTGAAAGCACCTTTTCTTCTTTTTTCGGCATACTCGATACCAAATTTATCAAGAGAGGTAGTTAAAAACCTCATCACCTTCTCATCACGTCTGTACTCTGTTTCTAGAGCAGCAACCGTAGATGACTCAGCAGCAGTAAACTCAATAAGGTTGTAGAAACCTGTTGATTTTTTTTGAATTGGGTAAGCAAGCTTTTTCAAGCCCCAAATTTCTTCATTTACTATAGTAGCATTTTGCTTCTTAAGTACGTCTTTGAATTTTTCTACGGCATCCTTCATCTGTGCTTCAGATAAAACGGGAGTTAAAATGAATACCGTTTCGTAGTGTTTTGACATGTTAAAATTAAACTTTAAATTTTTTAGAACGGCAAAATTAGAAATATTAAACTAAAGATCAAAACTTTACCTCAAAAAATACAAAACAAAACATGTGGCCACTACAAAAAGTAGCGTGGCCAAAAACAGAGCACCGCTCCATTCTTTGTTATGTTTAGTCTTTACTACAGTGCCCTTATCCCCAAAATGACCCATAAAATCATATGAAGTCTGGAACCTGTAAGAGTAATTTTGATCCACGGGTTGCATCACAGTAGTTTGTGCGTAAAGTTTCTGGTCGAAAATATATTTTTTATGATGGTCAGATAATACCTGATAAGCTTCATTTACCAATTTAAACTTTTCCTCAGCAGTGCTACTGCCTTGGTTCTTGTCTGGATGGTACAAGATTGCTGCTTTTTTGAAGGCCTCTTTGATTTCCTCCTTAGACGCAGACTTATCTAAACCTAATATTTTATAATAGTTTTTATCCATTGGCACTTGATAACCAAACGAATAACAAAGATATTAAAATTTTATCTAAAAAAACTTGAATATATTGATACAATACATTTATTTTGCAGTCCGTTTAGAAACTCACTTTCTAAATTCGGGCTTGTAGCTCAGCTGGTTAGAGCACCTGACTCATAATCAGGGGGTCCATGGTTCGAGCCCATGCAGGCCCACGTCAATAAAAGACCCATCGATTTGATGGGTCTTTTGCTTTTTGGCCTCTAATCTTATATTAATTCAATATTAACAGTTCGCTAATTTTAGAGCCTTAAAAGCTGACCAAAATTATAATTTCGTTAAATCTAACACTGTTAGCTATTGAACCGTCTATCACAATTATACTTTTGGATACATTTGTTCAAAAAAGTATTTTTTATGTTTACGAAAACAAAGTCATTCATTTTTTATGCATTCCTGAGCCTTCTCTTTTTGGCTTCTTGTTATCAACCCGAAATTGCAAGCAGTTTAGCTAGCGCCCCAATAACGGACACGATCGTGGCAGATAAGATGATCAGGGTGTCAGGAAGTACCACCATACATCCACTCATGTCTAAAATCATCGCCCATTTCACCAATACAAACCAACAATATAAATTTGACATTACCTCCTCTGGTAGCAAAGAAGGGATTGCCAACTTATATAACGACGCTACCGATATTGCAATGTCGTCTCATATTATCTCTGCAACAGAGAGGTCCAGCTTCAGGACTCATAATATGGAATATGTTGAGTTTATGCTAGCTGGTGACGCATTGGTATTTATAGCCAATGTTAACAACCCTGTAAAAAAACTTACCAATGAGCAATTGGTCGCCATTTTTACGGGAAAAATACATAACTGGAAAGAGCTAGGAGGAGAAAACTCCGAAATTAAAATAGTATCGCGAGATACCAACTCCGGGACTTATAGCTTTTTAAAGGAAGAGATACTACAAAGCAGCCCGCTTTATTTGAAAGCCAAAATCGCAAAATCAAACGATGAATTATTCAAATCGGTCATTAACGACCGCGCAAGCATTGGCTATACTAGCTTCTCTACTTTGGATTATTCAGTAGAACCCATGAATGTTTCATTTGATCAAGGCAAAACTTACATAAACCCAAGAGTAGAAACTGTTAACAACTTGACCTATAAATATTTCAGAGGCTTGTACCTTTATTATAAACCTTCCAACTACCAAAAAATAAAACCATTTATGGATGTGGTAAAGACAGATACCATAAAGAGGATTATCAAACAAAATGGCTATATTCCAATCAATAATACCCTGATCAGTAAAAATTAACTCATTTAAACCAATCCCAAGCCGTAAAGCAAAAGTATTCTGAACTCGGCTTGGGCTTTACTTACGCAAACTTATTTCTAAAGGCATTAAACCAGTCCTCAAAATATCTTTTTGAGACGAACGAAATGATGATTGTGAGCCCTGTCACGACAACATGAAAAAATAAGGTTTCCACAACCGGCGAAAAGGGTGGCAAAAACTTATACGCGATCAAAACCAGCCCAAAAACTACTAGCATATGGTACATATATAGACCATAAGAGATTTCCCCTAAAAAATCTAGCCATTTGAAATCCAATCGTATGATCGACCGATTATTCAAGGAAACATTCAGTATAAGCCAACAAAATACCAATTGCAATAATACATCAGAAAATATAGGTGTATTGAATAGCACATCAAAACCTACAAAAGCGGCTGAGAGAGATCTGAAAAAAAACAACCTAACGATTATGAAAACTAGTAAAACCACCTGAACCGATTTAGAAAAGAAATAATAACTTCCTACCGATTTCTGAGTATTAAACAACCAAAAAGCCCCTGCCCCACCGACCGCCATAGCCTCAAACTGCAGCATAGTCACCAACTTTTGCAATTGTATAGGAAACCCACCGAAAACTACGATCGAGGAAAGGAGAAGCTTACAAACGAATACTATAATGAGCAAGTTTCCTATGTGATTCTTAAACAACTTCACCAGTGGAGCCCAAATAAGATAAAAGACCTCTTCTACGCCGATCGACCATAGTGGCTCCAAAAGACTATGACCAAATAAAATATTAACCATAAAAGGCATAAAAAACAAATAAAATGGAAATGCTTCAAGGAATGTATAGGGCATCTCATAAGGATATTTCGCAATCTGCAACAGCGTAGGAATCAATACCAAACCAATAGCCACTAACAAGAAATACAAAGGCCAGATTCTCAAAACTCTTCGCATATAAAAATGTGCAACAGATACAGTGCCTGTACGATCTTTCTCCTTCAATAGCAAATAGGTAATCAGGAACCCACTAAGCACAAAAAAGAAGGTGACTGCCACCCTCCCGTTATTGATGATAGAATACTCTGCTAAATTAAATAGCTTATATTTGAGGCGTATGCGTTCAATATGATCTGTCTCTTATACACATCTCCGAGC
>CAMFLX010000121.1 GCA_945957555.1 uncultured Cytophagales bacterium | reverse complement strand
AGATTCCTCTACGTCTCGTGGGCTCGGAGATGTGTATAAGAGACAGGGTATTTACATATAAGTAAATAGATTAATTTTGCATCCAAATTTTCAAACACAAAGAATTACATACAATGTCTACATATAAATTAGTATCAAACTACGAGCGTTTTTTAGCGGATGATATCACTCCTGTGAGCATCTATCTGAAACTAAGGGACAAATTCGTGAATTGTCTACTTCTAGAAAGTTCGGACTATCACGGTACACAAAACATACACTCTTATATCTGTTGCCAACCAATTGCTGGTTTTGTAGTGGAAGACAACCAACTTAAGATCAACAATCCTGATGGCACAAAAGTCAGGAAAGAGATCGACAAATCGGTGGATATCCCACAGGAGCTTCAGAAGTTCATCAACTCATTTGATGCACCAGAGCATCACTTCAATTTCATCACCAACGGTCTTTTTGGCTACACGTCTTACGATAGTGTGCGGTACTTTGAAGATATTGATATCAAGACTTATGAAACTGATTACAGAAAAATACCTGATATCCAATATCATGTATATAAATATGTGATTGCTTTCAACCATTTCAACAACGAACTCTACATCTTCGAGAACAAGTACGAGCACGATAAAGAGGAAAGCAAGCTTGATTACATACATTTCTCAGTTACAGGGAGGAATTATTCAAAATTCAAGTTTGAATTGGTCAACCGAGAGGATTCTAACTTTACCGATGATGAATTCTTAAAGATCTTACAAAAAGGGAAAGAACATTGCCGCAGAGGTGACGTATTCCAGATCGTAATGTCCAGAAGATTCTCACAACAGTTTAAGGGGGATGACTTCAATGTTTATAGAAGCTTAAGGTCCATCAATCCTTCCCCTTATTTGTTTTATTTTGACTATGGTAGCTTTAAGATTTTCGGTTCTTCACCTGAGGCACAGATTGTTGTAAATAACGGTAAAGCAACGATTTATCCTATTGCAGGTACCTTCAAAAGATCTGGCAACGACATCAAGGATTATGATCTGGCGAAACAGCTCCTCAATGATCCTAAGGAAAACTCCGAACACGTGATGTTGGTGGATTTGGCCCGTAATGACCTAAGCCGCCATTGCGATTCTGTTAAAGTTGAAACCTTTAAAGAAGTGCAATATTATTCTCATGTGATCCACCTGGTTTCTAAAGTAACGGGTAGGCTAGAAAGTGAAGGTACTATGATGAACATAGTGGCTGATACTTTCCCTGCAGGTACTTTGTCGGGGGCACCTAAGCACAATGCCATGCAACTCATCGACAAATATGAGCACGGTAATAGAGGCTTTTATGGTGGTGCTATTGGTTATATCGGTTTTAAAGGCGAATTTAACCATGCAATCATGATCCGCACCATTTTGAGCAAAGACTATATTATGTTTTACCAAGCTGGTGCAGGTGTGGTAGACTTGTCTGTCATAGAAAGTGAACTACAGGAGGTTCACAACAAGTTGGCTGCATTGAAGAAAGCAATTGTAGAGGCTGAAAAAATTAACCCTTAAGAGGTTTTTATAAGTTAATAGTTATTAGTCATTTGTTTTATGAAAATATTAGTTTTTGATAATTACGATTCGTTTACCTACAACTTGGTGCACTTGATAAAGGCATTAGGGTATAACGACTTAGAGGTGCACCGAAATGACAAAATTTCCTTGAAGGAAATCGAGAAGTTTGATAAGATCCTATTGTCTCCTGGCCCAGGCATTCCATCGGAGGCCGGATTATTACATGATGTGATTAAAACTTTTGCACCTAGCAAAAGTATTCTGGGGGTATGTCTTGGCCATCAGGCTATTGGTGAAGTTTTTGGAGGTACACTCACCAACTTAGAAAAGGTATACCACGGTATTGCGATAGACACTAAAGTGCTGATACACGATACCTTGTTCAACAATATTCCTGATAGTTTCAAAACAGGTCGTTACCACTCTTGGGTAGTTGATAGAAGGGGCTTCCCTGATTCATTGGAAATAACTGCTGAGGACGAACTTGGAAAAATAATGGCACTACGCCACAAGACATATGATGTGAAAGGGGTACAGTTCCATCCAGAATCCATACTTACCGAGTATGGTGAGGAGTTGATGAGAAACTGGCTCAAGAATTAATTGAATTAAGATTTAACAAAATTCTATTTTAATGGAAGTAGGGGGCTTAGATAGCCCCCTACCTTTGTTATTACATTAAAGATTCAAAATTATAAGTTGAAAAGTTAACAAATTTTGATGCAAAACGATTTAAAAATATTGGTATAGTACAATTCTATACAAAATTAAACATACTCAATAACTGAATGAGTAATACCAAAAACTTACCATAATTTGCCCTAAGTCATTGAATAAATATTTCAATTAAAATACAATTTTATAATCAAAGATTTATATAAACTTATGAAATTCTTGTTTTATTACTATTTAATCTATATTTTTGAAAACAAATAAACAAAATTTGCATATTTAAAATACATAGATGATGTCCAATTTTACAAAGTTAAAAGCATGCTTAGTCTCAGGACTTATGCTTTTAGGTGTGGGTATCGAGGCTCAAACAGCCTACTACCCATTCCCACAAAACAAGACCTATCTAGGAGGTCTGAAACCTACAAATGCTGGAGCAACTGCCATGTCAGACGCTGCTTTAGCTGCTTACAACAAATGGAAAACTGATTTTGTTACCGCTACTGGTGCTTGTGGTTACCGTAGGGTAAAGTTTGACTTCTACAGTGGAGGTTTAGGAAAAACGGATGGATCAACCACAGTTTCTGAAGGTATTGCATATGGTATGTTATTATCAGCATATGCTGCTGATGCATCGTTATTTTCAGATCTTTGGAACTACTACAAAAAAAACGTAAACCAAAATGGCGTGATGCACTGGAAAATCGAAAACTGTGGCGTAGTTGGTGCCAACGGTGCTTCGGATGCTGAACTAGATGTTGCTATGGCCTTGGTTGTTGCTTCATATCAGTGGCAAAGTGACGCATATCTACAAGATGCTAAAAAGATGATTGCTTTGATCAGAACTAAAGAGTTTGAAGGATCTATCTTAAAGCCAGGTGATATGTTTGGTGGCTCAAATTTGGTGAACCCATCCTATTTCTCACCTGCATATTATCGTATATTTGCCAACCTTGATGCTGGACAAGCAGCATTTTGGAATGCAGCTGTAACAAAGGGTTATGATATCATTAAATTAGCAGAAAAAAACAATAATGGATTAGTACCTGACTGGTGCGACGCTAACGGTAATTTTAGCTCAGGTGCTTCTGGATATACAGACCAAGGTAAAAGCTTCTTCTTCGATGCAATTCGTACCCCTTTCCGTTCCGCAATAGACGTTTTGTGGCATGGTGGTACCACTGCTGCAAAAGGTATGGAATACTGTACTCGTTTAACCAATTTTATTATATCTAAACATGGTTTATCTACCTCAGGTACAGGATCTAAATATGATCTTGCGGGTAATGTGCTTCAAGCATATCACAACAACTGTTTTGCTGGTTGTTTTGCTGTGGCGGGTATGGCTTCATCAGGGGGTACAAACAATTTCCAAACTTTTGTAAATAATGCTTGGACAGACAATAACAATACGAATCCTGGATATGGTGAATATTTCAATGCCTCATTTAAAGCAATGGCTTTATTTGTAATGTCTGGCAACTTTTACAATCCAACAGCAGCAAACTGTACAGCAGCAAACTTAGGAGCAAACGTTTCATTGTGTAAAGGATCACCAGTTACATTAAATTCAGGTATCACTGGTGCAACATCTTATACTTGGTCATTTAACGGTGCCACCATCAATAATTCCGCTTCAACTTACAATGCTACGCAACCTGGAAACTACCAAGTAATCGTGAACCAGAGTGGTTGTATAACTCGTTCTAACATCTTGGTAGACCAAGCTACTATGTCTGCTGATTTTACCTACTCTATTCAAGGTATCAATGTATTGTTGACCAATACTTCAGTAGGTGCTTCTGACTATAAATGGGAATACAGTACTGCTGCAGCTCCAACTACATTTATTCTCATTGGAACAACAAGAGATATCTCTACTCAATTTGCAACAGCAGGTAATTATAACATTCGTTTGACAATTGACAAAACTGGATATGGTTGTACAAGTAGCCCAATATCTATTACTAAAAAAGTAGCAGTTGGTAACGGCGCTGGTTGGGTCATCGATGACTTCAACGACCACTTGATTGGTGATGCTTGGATTCCTAAAGGTTCTGCCAATTATACTGCACTTCCAATGACTTATTGTTCTGCTGCAGATGAGATTGCTGTGCCAAATCCAGGCAAAAACTGTCCAAATAATCCTTGTGGATTATTGCAAGTCTCTTGTTTGGCTGGCACTAATGCACAATATCAACCATTTGGAGTAACCATCAATGATGCTACTGGTACCAAAGCTAATTTGGATATTTCAACTGTACCTTATGTAGCAGTAAGATTAAGAGCTTCTTCTGCTTTAAATATCGGTATAGGTGTAGATGCAGATGTAAATCAAACAGGCTGTCCTGCTTGTACAACAACTGCAGGTGCAGGTACAGCTACTACAAATCGTCAGTTTGTACAACTTGCTGCTAATAAAGATACTATTGTATATTTAGATTTCTCATTAGCTGCAAATCAGAAAGCTTATTATGATGCAAGTCATACCAATGTTGCTTTAGATTTTACAAAAGTTCATGGTATTGCGTTTTTCCCTTATGAAAAAGTAGCGACTTGGACTGGTACAGTAACTGTAGACTGGATTATTGTAGGTGGTAAGAGTTTGACGCCTCCTCAATTCAACATGAAAAGAGATTCAAAAGGCTACTTAGTATATGAAGATCCAGATGGCGACAAAGTATTTACTCCTGTTCCTGATTGGTCACGCAAGGTAAAAGCTTGTGCTGCAACAACTACTATCACCGCTAATGCTTGTACTGCTTCATCTATCCAGTGGTTTAGAAATGGTGCTTTGGTCTCAACAGGTGCAACAGCTACTGGTTTAACTCCTGGTAAATACATCGTAAACTTGATCAATGCGGGTGGTGTTACTAAAGACTCCGTTGAAATCATTGGTTCTAATTTGGCTGCTGATTTTACTATGGAAAGAACCAATTATGATGTCCATTTCAATAACGCATCTGCATCGGGTTTCACTGGCTTTACTTGGGCTTATGGTGATGTAGCAAATGACTTGCCTGGTTCTACTAAGTGGGATGTGGGTTACCACAACTACAAAAAAGCTAGCACCACACTTCCAGCAACTTACACAGTATCTTTGACCATTACAGATTCAATTTGTAAAACTTCAAATGTAAAAACTCAACAACTGGTTATTAAATGTGATAGCTTGGTAAAAATACCAGTACTTACAGTTAGTGATTCATCAGGATGTGAAGGTAAAATCATCGACGTTGCTGTAAAAACTGATGCTAATGCTAATTTCTACGGGTTCTATGGCCCTGCGGGAACTACTTTTGCTGCAAATACAACAACTACAGATACATTGGATAGAAAAGTAACATTCGGTAATCTTTCTGGTCCATTGACTATAAAAGTAGGTAATGATTGTGGTGAAAAATCTAAAATTGTAAAATTAGATATCACCGCAAAACCAACTTCGGACTTTACAGCTACGAATACATCAGGTAGTTTATTTGATTTTGTAGCAGCGTATGCATCAACTCCTGCAGCTACTTATGCTTGGACCTTTGGTGATCCTAGCAGTTCTACAGGTACTGGCAAAGCAACTTCGTTCACGTATCCACAAGCTACTGCAGACTACAACGTAGGTCTAACAGTGAACAATGCTTGCGGTACTTCAACTAAAACTACTAAGAAAGTCTCTGTGATCTTCACTGATTTTGAAGAATTATCTGCTACGTCCGGTGTGAGAATCTATCCAACAACAACTTCCACTTCATTGAACGTTGAATTGGATGGCACTGCAAACTTGACTATTACCAATGCAGTAGGTCTTACGCTTTCTAAAGAAACAGTTACTACTAAAGGCTCTATAGATGTATCATCACTTCAAGCTGGTGTATACTTCGTTACAGTATCTAAAGATGGTAAATCTTTTGTAACGCGTTTCATTAAACAATAAACAAATTGTATCTGGCTTATTCCATATTCTGGACGGTCTGATATAAATTTAAACCCTCAGCAATGTAATTGTTGAGGGTTTTTTATTGCCTAGCACTTAGGTGCCTTACATTCCTATATTTCTACAAAAACCTCCCTCTTATCTATTTGGTACCTCAATTGCCTATCCCCATTACAGAGTTTTTCATTTTACGTAAATTTTCAACTATCTTGCGCTATGCTACTTGTCGCAAGGGATATTCATAAAAAATATAAAAACCTCGAAATCCTCAAAGGGATCAATCTAGAGGTAAGCAAAGGCGAAATCGTTTCAATAGTTGGGGCATCGGGTGCTGGCAAGAGTACCCTATTGCATATCTTGGGCACACTGGATAAACCCGATAAGGGCAATGTGATCATCAACGATGAAGACGTGGTTAAAATGGGCGACGGCAGTCTTTCCAAGTTCAGAAATCAACAGATTGGCTTTATTTTCCAATTTCACAATTTATTACCGGAGTTTACCGCCTTGGAAAACGTAAAGCTACCAGGACTTATAGCGGGCAGAAAGCCCGAAGAGGTGGAAGAGAAGGCACTACAGCTCTTGAAACTCTTAGGTCTGGATCATAGACTGGAACACAAACCCTCAGAACTTTCTGGAGGAGAACAGCAAAGGGTTTCCGTGGCTAGGGCCTTGATCAACAGCCCTGCAGTGATCTTTGCCGACGAACCTAGCGGTAACCTCGACTCCAAAAATGCCGAGGAACTGCACCATCTGTTTTTCAAACTACGCGACGAACTGGGCCAAACTTTTGTGATCGTGACCCACAACGAACAACTGGCAAACATGGCCAACCGAAAAATCACCATCAAAGACGGCCGACTCGATCCTCTTGCAAAACTTTAAAGGTCCCTCCAAACTGAGAAATGTTAAAGATCAATAACATATCAGATCCTTGGTTACTTCAAGAAATAGAAGCTAAGGGCAAGCTCCATCACTTCAAGGCGGGGGATGTGATCGTGCAAAACGAAACCTTCATGAAGTCCATCCCGCTTGTTGTATCAGGCAATATTAAGGTCTTTAGAGTACACGATGGTTTGCACGAGATGTTCATGTACTATGTAGGCGCGGGGCAGGCCTGTGCGGTATCGCTATCTTCATGCCTTACCTCAAAGCAAAGCAAGATTAAGGCAGTAGCTGAAGAAGACAGCACCATTATCTCCATCCCTGCACATATTGCCTACGAATGGTACGAAAACAATAAAGCTTGGCGCATGTTTGTGTTCCAAACCCTCGAAAGCAGGATCGAAGAACTTTTTGAAACTATAGACACCATCGCTTTTTCTAAGGTTGATGAACGCATACTCACTTATCTCGACACCAAAACACAGACCTTAAAAACAGATACCCTGCAGATTACCCATCAAGAAATCGCCAACGAACTTTCTACCTCCAGAGAAGTCGTTTCCAGGATCCTCAAAAAACTGGAAATGGATGGCTTGGTGTCTCTAGGCAGAAACAAAATTGTCGTTTTAAAAAAGAAAAAAGCCGCATCGGTATCCCGATCATAAACCACAGGCCCATCAATTTACCCAATCTTTAAATTTCCAAAATTGATCCATTAACCTGAACTCGGGATAAGAATTGTTTTAGGAGCCAAGGCTCCGCGTGCGGAAAAAGCAGGAAAGGTGTGAAATCTAGCACTTTGGACAGGGCGGCGAGGCCTTGTGTACGACAAAAGCGAGAGCTTTTGGGCGAGTATTGTGCGTGGGTGCTAGATTTGGTCTTTCCTGCCACCCTTTGTTTTGGTACTTTTATTTGGGTGAGCAAATAAAAGTACAAGAATGATGCATACTGAAAATGTATTTGAACAGATATCGTTAAATTAAAATACTCATAAACAAAAAGATATAACCATTATAAATTTTTGCTTATCCCGAATTCAGGTTTTCGAATCAATTAAATCCCCTTATGTGATATATGTTACTGAAAAGGATTGTAATACCTTGTTCTTTTGTAGCATAAATCGTAAATAAGAACATGATTGAGGTAATAGGTTACGTAGTAACGGTATTGGTGGGGGTGTCTCTAGGCTTGATCGGCGGTGGTGGCAGTATATTTACGATCCCTGTATTGGTTTATCTGTTTCAAGTACCGGCCTTGGAAGCCACCAGTTACTCGCATTTCATGGTAGGGGTCACCGCAGTGTTTGCCTCAGTAAGTTATTTTAGGAACAGATTGATCCACTTCCCTACTTTGATCTTTTTGGGTATCCCTTCCATGATTTCTGTATATGTATCCAGAGTTTGGCTCCTGCCGAAGTTTCCCGATACCTTTCACATTGCTGGTGTAAACGTGAGCGAAGATCTGTTTATCTTGATCCTTTTTTCGATCATGATGATCACGGCCTCCTATTCCATGATCCGCAAGTGCGAAACCTGCGCCAAGGACGGGGACGACAGCCAGATCAAATTCAACTACCCTTTGATCGTTCTCTCAGGTTTTGGTGTGGGCCTACTCACGGGTATTGTAGGGGCTGGTGGAGGCTTTTTATTGATCCCCGCTATGGTCTTCTTTGCAAGGCTGCCTATGAAAAAAGCCATCGGTACTTCACTCTTGATCATAGCGATCAAATCATTGATCGGCTTCTCTAGCGAAATAGGACTTATGACTTTCAATTGGCCACTGCTCTTAAGCATCACGGCGCTGTCCATTCTGGGAATGCTCTTGGGTACCTATCTCAACAAAAAAATACAAGGCGAGAAACTCAAGCCTGCATTTGGCTGGTTTATATTGCTGATGGGTATGTTTATGTTGGTGGTGGAACTGAGGAGTATACAATGGTAAATAGCAAATCTTCGCATGAAAATAATTATCTAACCACAACCACTACACTAGCGTGCGTGGTCGTGCACGAAAGGTGCGAACTGCAAGATCGATGGCTTGTGAAGCGGGGGCATGTGCGACAAATCGATCTTGCGGTTGGCTTTCGTGCCACACTTTCTTTTGGTACTTTTCTTTGGGTGAGCAAAGAAAAGTACAAGAACATTGCAAGCCATTACGTTTTCAATTGCTTATTCAACAATTATTTATCTTAAATAAAATGGCAATGGATCATTATGAGGACAAAAAACATTAACATAAAAAATAGAACTAAATTAAGTTAAAGATGAAAGTAGAACAGATATATACCGGATGTTTGGCCCAAGGGGCCTACTATATCGAATCTATGGGCGAAGCGGCTATCATAGACCCATTGCGTGAGGTAAGTGCTTACGTCAAAAAAGCGGCACATGACCAAGCCCAGATCAAATACGTGTTTGAAACGCACTTCCACGCCGACTTTGTCTCTGGTCATTTAGACTTGGCCAAACAAACGGGCGCCCAAATCGTGTACGGTCCTCAGGCCAACCCAGAGTTTGAGGCATATATTGCCAAAGATCAAGAAGAATTTAAAATAGGAGCAGTAACGATAAGAGTACTACATACGCCTGGGCACACTATGGAAAGCAGTACCTTCCTTCTACTCGACGAAAATCAAAAACCACATGCAATCTTCTCTGGTGATACCTTGTTCTTGGGTGATGTAGGCAGACCTGATCTTGCCCAGAAAGCAGCAAATATGACCCAAGAGCAGTTGGCGGGACTCTTGTACGATTCGCTACAAAACAAAATCCTGCCATTGCCCAATGAGATCATCGTGTACCCTGGTCATGGCGCGGGTAGTGCCTGTGGCAAAAACATGATGAAAGAAACTGTGGACACACTGGGTCATCAGAAGGAAAGCAACTATGCGCTCAACCAACCCAATAAAGAGGCCTTTATCAAGGCCGTTACGGAGGGCATATTACCTCCTCCTGCCTATTTTCCTATGAATGTGAGCATGAACAAAAAGGGTTACAGCTCTTTTGAGGATGTAATGGGCACAGGCAATAGGGCCCTGAGTGCAGAGGCATTTGAGCAGATTGCCGAACTTAGCGAAGCTTTGATTTTGGACACACGTCCTGCTGGTGCTTTTGCAAAAGGATTTATCCCCAAATCCATCAACATTGGTCTCGACGGACAGTTTGCCCCTTGGGTAGGCGCCCTCATAGTGGATGTAAAACAGCCTCTTTTGTTGATCACCGATCCTGATAAAGAAGTAGAGACCATCACCCGACTTGCCAGAGTAGGTTTTGACCACATCCTCGGCTATCTCGAGGGCGGCTTCGAAGCTTGGCAAATGGCGGGCAAGGAAATAGACACCGTCAACAGAATTCCCGTGACGCAGTTCGCCCAAGAAATGCAAAACACTGCCGACCCCGTGATAGACGTCCGCAAAGAAAGTGAATACAATGCCGAACATGTAGAACATGCAATAAACAAACCGCTGGACTACATCAACGAATGGACGGCTGCCTTGCGCAATGAGCAACATTTTTACCTCCACTGTGCAGGTGGCTACCGTAGCATGATGGCCGCCAGTATTCTTAAGGCACGTGGCATTCATAATTTCAGCGAGGTAGAAGGTGGCTTTGCGGCCATTGCTAAAACAGGGGTACGCAAAACGAACTACGTGTGTCCCAATAGTGTTAAACCATAAATCCCTATTATATTTGTGGGGTATTAATTAATTGAAGAATACAATGTTAGAATTCATTAAAAATCCGTGGCCATGGTATGTCGCAGGGCCACTCATCGGGCTCACAGTGCCCGCCTTGCTCCTCTTCGGCAATAAAACTTTTGGAATCTCCTCATCGCTGCGCCATATCTGCGCGGCATGTATACCCAGTAAGATTCCCTTTTTCCAATACAATTGGCGCAAGGAGACTTGGAACTTGCTATTTGTGCTCGGGATCTTCTTCGGCGGCTTTATAGCCACGCAGTTTTTGTCTACAGGCCAGCCTTTGGACATTAATCCAGAAACCATAGCCCAACTCAAAGCACTGGGACTAAGCGACTTTTCAGGAATGATGCCACTCGACCTGTTTGGGGTGGACCAGATTTTGACTTTGAAAGGTTTGATCTTCATGGTATTGGGTGGCTTCTTGGTAGGCTTTGGCACCCGATACGCTGGGGGCTGTACCAGCGGACATGCCATTATGGGCTTGTCTAACCTGCAGTGGCCTTCACTGGTAGCGACCATCTGTTTCATGACCGGTGGCTTTGCCAGCACGCATCTTTTATTACCCTTGATCTTTAAATTCATTTGATATGAACCAGCAAATAGAACACATCAACATCTCGGAGGAGTTGGACGAACAACAGCGACACGACAACGCCACCTGTGTAAACGAGTCCCATATAGAGGAAAAAGGCATTCGAAACCTTAAGTACCTCATTCTCGGCATACTATTCGGCATTGTTTTCGTCAAAGCAGAGATCATCTCTTGGTTCAGAATCCAAGAGATGTTCCGCCTGCAGTCCTTTCACATGTATGGGGTCATCGGCTCCGCAGTGGCCGTAGGTGCACTCTCTGTTTTTTTAATCAAAAAGTTGCAGCTCAAAACCATCAATGGTGAAGCCATCGTGATCGCACCCAAAACTTTCAACAAAGGCCAGATCTATGGCGGGCTGCTCTTCGGCATCGGCTGGGCCATCACCGGTGCTTGCCCTGGCCCCTTGTATGCACAAATAGGCTCAGGCTTTGTCGCCGTCATTATTACCCTACTCAGCGCTGTGGCTGGCACCTGGGTGTATGGATACTTCAAAGACAAATTGCCGCATTAAATATGTGAGATCGGCTTTTACAGTTCTAACTTTTAACGTCGGCGAGGTTTGAACCCAAGAGTGTAAGGAACTTTCGGTTTGAAACCTCGCCGACGTTTCGTTTGCTTCGAGTCTCTTCTATATACACGCTCCGGCAGATACCTTCCACGCTCCAGCCAAGTGCATCTACACGCTCTATCATATTACCTTGAAAAATCCTAATACTTATCAAGCCGGCCCCCTGTTTTATTTATAAGCTTGATTATATGAAATTTGTTATGCTCCCTTAATATTAAAATAGTTCTGAAGCATTTGTTCAAATGAGCTTGGTGCTAGGGGGAATTGAGACTCGGAATTTATGGCCCCACCTTTAATTCTTGCATATTCATGGGAACGCACAAGACAAATGTGTTCATAGAAGGCGGCATTTAGATCGCCTGGCATGATTTCTAGCAATTTCAATTGGCCTTCATTTGCAAATATGATATTGGTCAGACCTGCACCATGGATGCCCACTACGTTTTTGGCTTTCCTAAAAAAGGCAATCTGCTCATAAAGGGACCATTTTTCTGTATCTATCACCACAAAGCCATTCCTTCTAGCAATCTCTTCTATTTCATTACTGTTTTGAATAGATCTCAACCGCTTGGAACTCCGCGTGAGGAAAACAAATGATGGAACCTCGTTTAAATCTGGTATCAGAGACCAATCTATAGATTTCAAAATTGTGCTTATAGTTTCAGCATGTATACTTGAGTCTCTAACTACGATGGCCTCTTGCGAAATTTCCAAATATTGCGATGGTTTTAGGTATACAAATCGCCTGTTCTGTAAAAAATTGGAAAGCTCTATAAATTCATTTATATACGCTATATCTTTTATAGCCTCAGGTACCACTATAGAAATTTCCCCATCTATACCATATTTATCAAGTTGCACAATTTGGGTAAGAGCGTCAAAAAAGAAATGATAATAGTTAAACCACATAGATCTAGATACAACCACCACCCTATCCACCTTCAATGTATCCTTAGGCAATAGATAGGAAATCGTAGAGGGCTTAGTTGTCATATCAGCACCCCACGGATCAAACTGACCTGAACGCGATCTTTCAATAATTTTACCATCTTGCCTATTGATCAACAAAAAATGTCTGGGTTCTAATAGTGTAGGAAACGGATATCTGTATAGGTATTCTGAGTGTATGTCTACCAGATGCTTCCCAAATATATCCAATTCTTCAAATGCCACATCTGGATTCACGGCCGGATAAAACTTCCTCAGATCTTCACGGTTGATATGATAGTGTTCACGATACTTTTCTGTGGGCCAGTTTTCAAACTTCCAGAATCTCTGGTCTATATATATTCTTACTATCTTCACATCTATCCATTGGACAGCCTTTCTAAAGAATTTCCTAAGTTTATCAAAAAAAAACATGTGCTACGTCTTTGAGGTATTTTGCTTGGCCACAAAACCAAAAATTAAAACTAATCGATCTTTGTTTTATTTCCTAGCGCAGGTGTTATAAAGCACAATGATCCTTAAGTATGGATTTCAGGTTAAAATAAGGTCTCAATGGTTCGTCTTCATTAGATACGCTAACACACGTTCCGAATTGATTTTGATCTGGAGGAGAATTGAACAATTCTTCCCCCCGCTTCTCCTCACCGCAGACCAACACAATTGGTGTACCTGCAAGGGCATAATTTTTATATTCCATTGACATTGGTATGGATTAGAACAGACTCTTCACCAGTGAGGTTCTAACAGTCTTTCCCCCTTATAACCTTGCGCCACTTTAGGGTAATTTCTTCCTCTTGACTCGGTAGCCTTGCACGCTCATAAGCGGGGCTTATCCTCTTGCCTCGGAGGCTTCTACCCTCGCATGGTAGTAAATGAACCATGCATTGTAGTAAAGGATCCATGCGTCGCAATAAAGGATCCACGCGTTGTAGTAAAGGAACTTCGCGTGAGGATATGGGAACCATGCATCGGGGAAAGGCAAGCTCGCATGGAGATAAGGAAACTATGGATGGATATAGCCTTCTCTCCTTCGGACATAAAGTAACCAACTTCGAGGCATGGGTACCAGCCTTCGGTGTTGGGTTACCGGCCTTCTGGGCTGGGGCACCAGCCTTTGGTGCTGGGGCACCAGCCTTTGGTGCTGGGGCACCAGCCTTCGGTGCTTAGACACCAGCCTACGGGCAGTTCGATTTCTTCCGCAGGAGGAAGTCGAACACAAAGATAATGTAGGGTCTCATATCTTTGAAATCGACATGCGCTTCGCTAACATGGCGAACAGGAGGCGGACGCTTGAACCAGATCGCGGCAATAGTTCAAGCGTCCGCTTGGACTCCAAACCTCGAAGCGTCCGCTTCGCAATAAACTCATCATGGTACTTGTAACTTCTTTCCTTAAAATAGCGGACACTATAAAAAAGAAAGATCCAAGCGGACGCTTGAACCAGACCATTGCTATTGTATAAATATGAGATCTATCAGACCTTTACGCTCACCCATGTAATCAGCTGCGCTGCTGTACAGCCAAGCTTCGGGCCTGTCCACAAAACCTGCTTTTACAGGGTTGTTATGAATATATTCCAGTTTTTGATCCATGATTTTGTTATTGTCTAATACCTCTGGCTGATTGTGCTGCTGCCAAAACTGAAAATCATTGTTATTTGCATTCTTACGCCCAGCCCTTTGCATCATCCAGTACATCCACTCCCTCCTGCTCTCCCCTAGTGCTTCTTTGTCTTCCAAAAGTTTGCGGTAGCTCTTCGAAGTATGACTCTTCATGTCTCTGATGATGCCCTCTAGCGGCAATTCACCTGCTGTACCTATGATCATGTGGATATGACTGGGCATGATACACCAAGCATAGACTTCAAGGCCTTTTTTCTGTTGACAATGCTTTACGCTGTCGACAAAAACATCACGATAAACATCTCTTATGAAAAAATCAATCCAGTTGATGACGGTAAACGTCACAAAATATAGCTTCTGTTGGTCCCAGATTTTGTACTTGCGGCTCATACTCAAAAATATGAAAATTAGGCAATAGTTCAAGCTCTAGTTCAAGCGTCCGCTTGGACTCAAAATCATGAAGCGTCCGCTTCGCAATAAACTCATCATGACACTTGTTACTTCAGTTCCTTAAAATAGCGGACGCTATAAAAAAGATTGGTCCAAGCGGACGCTTGAACCAGATCGCGGCAATAGTTCAAGCGTCCGCTTGGACTCAAAACCATGAAGCGTCCGCTTCGCAATAAACTCATCATGGCAATGGTTGCTTGATTTCCTTAAAATAGCG
>CAMFLX010000120.1 GCA_945957555.1 uncultured Cytophagales bacterium | reverse complement strand
AGGCAGGCTACAGCCATGGCTACAAAGCTGTAGGGCGTGATTTCCCAAACAGCAGTGTGGGCTGGTATCGTAAAAAGATCTCGATTCCTGAATCGGATTTGGGCAAGAGGATTTCTTTGGTCTTTGACGGGGTGTTTAGAAACTCCATAGTTTGGGTCAATGGCCATTATCTGGGGCAAGAGCCTAGTGGCTATAACCAATTCGACTATGACATTTCCGATCTTTTGAATTATGGAGGAGAGAACACCATTGCAGTACGTGTGGATGCGACCATGGAAGAAGGCTGGTTTTATGAAGGCGCAGGCATCTATAGGCATGTATGGTTGCAGAAAACAGCACCGATACATGTAGTACAAAACGGCACCTTTGTGAGCTCTGAAATAAGCGCCCAACAAGCTAAATTGACGATACAAACCGATTTGCTAAATGAGACCGCTACGCAAGAAGAAGTATTGCTTATACAGAGAATCATGGATCGTGAAGGTATTATAGTCGCTGAGCAAAAGACGAATACACAAGGTTTACCATCTTACAAAAAACAGCAAATCAACAGCAGTATTACAATAGCTAATCCCAAACTTTGGGATGTAACTTCTCCCTATTTATATACATTGATAACCACAGTAGAACACAAAGGGAGAGCCATTGACACCTATACCACTCGATTTGGAATCCGTTCCATCCGTTTCGATGCACAAGAAGGATTTTTCTTGAATGGTAAACGTGTAGAACTCAAAGGCACCAACAACCACCAAGACCATGCAGGTGTAGGCACGGCCATGCCTGACTCTTTGCAACGTTGGCGAATTCAGAACCTCAAATCATGGGGTAACAATGCCTATCGCTGTTCGCACCACCCACCTTCACCGGAACTGTTAGACCTCTGTGATGAATTGGGAATGTTGGTGATCGACGAGAATCGATTGATGCGCACTACAGAAGGTGGTTTACGGGATATAGAGAAAATGATCAAACGTGATCGTAACCATCCTTCTGTGATCTCTTGGTCTGTAGGTAATGAAGAATGGGCGATAGAAGGCAGCATCGTAGGGGAAAGAATCGTTGCAACCCTTCAAAATTATTGCAAAAGCCTTGATGCAACCAGACCTACTACTGCTGGCGTGAGCAATGGTTTTAAATCGGGCATCTCTAACAATTTGGAGGTGATGGGTTATAACTATTTGGGCAACGGAGATATAGAGGACCATTATAAGAAGTTTCCTAATCAGCCAGGAATGGGCACCGAAGAAGGATCTACATTCGCTACCAGAGGCATCTACTTTACTGACGATCAATTACATTATCGGGCCGCTTACGACCAAAAGCCTCGCCCAACATTCTATTCCATTGAGGAAGGATGGAAGTTTTATGCGAGCCGTAAAAACTTGGCAGGCGTGTTTTATTGGACAGGCTTCGACTATAGGGGAGAGGCTACGCCATATTCATGGCCTTCGGTCATGTCCTATTTTGGCATGATGGATCTCTGTGGATTCCCAAAAGACAATGTCTTTTATTTAAAATCATGGTGGAAAGACGAACCCAGCCTGCACATATTACCACATTGGAACTGGGCAGGTAAGGAAGGCCAAGAGATCGCCGTGTGGGTCTACAGCAATTGCGAAGAAGTAGAATTGTTTCTGAATGGCAAATCGAAGGGAAAGAAAAAGATGGAGGTAAACGGACACCTGGAGTGGAAGCTTAACTATACTCCTGGCACCGTGATGGCTGTGGGATATCGCAATGGTAAGAAAATACTTACTCAATCTGTAAAAACCACAGGTTCACCTCAATCCATCAAACTTAGTACAGGTCAAAATAACATAAAAGCTGATGTAGCGGCTGTCTCAGTAGTTAAAGTAGAAGCACTTGACCAAGAGCAATTGCCCGTACCTATTGCTGATAATGAAATCATTTTTGAAATAGAAGGTCCTGGTAAAATCATCGGTGTCGGTAATGGAAACCAGACATCATTGGAAAAAGAGAAATTTGTAGATTCTGTTTACACGCTAGCTATTTCAAACTTTACAGAAAGGGAACTAAGGACTGATGTAAATGTCTTAAATCCATCAGATTCGGGTCGTATCAAAGCCTTTATAGACAGAGACTACAAAAAGCTCGCAAGTGCTTATTCGTATAAAGGTGAATTTACACTTCCAGATAATTTTAAGGAATCAAAGATAACCCTGTTTCATAAAAACATTGGCAAGCAACAAACGATTTGGGTCAACGGTCACATAGTTGCGGCAGATCTCAAAGAGGGAGAAAAATACGAAGGTTGGCTCTTGAATCATGCCATCCTTAAAACAGGTGTGAATACCATTGTCATTCAGGGTACGGCATTGCCTAAAAAGTACGAATGGGAAATGCCCAATCAAGATCCTGGTTTGATTCAAGTGATTATGCCAGCGAAGTCATGGAAGAGAAAGCTGTTCAGTGGGTTAGCGCAAGTGATTGTGCAATCTACAGGAGAAAAAGGTGTGATCAAACTAACTGCGACTTCCGCTGGTTTAAAGGTTGGTCAATTGGTCATTAAAGCGGAATAGCCATAGAGTTTAGAGTGAAGAGTGAAGAGTGAAGAGGAAAGACACAAGACGACCACTCGCCAAGGTCAGTGCCCTCACTCACGAGAAACTCCACCTCAGTCTGTGGCTCACAGAACGAAACATAATGGTGTCTAGAACGCGGGACGAGTTGAGAGCCATTAGGGTGGATCTTTAACCACTGTGATCTTTAACCAGAGCTCTAGCGTGTGTGGCTGTGCACGAAAGGTGCGAACTGCAAGATCGATGGACAGGGCGGGGAGGTCTTGTGTGCAAAATCGATCTTGCGGTTGGCTTTCGTGCCACACTTTCTTTTGGTACTTTTCTTTGTGTGAGCAAAGAAAAGTACAAGAACAATGCATGCCAGAGCATTTGGAACTTGCTGTCTGGAAATAATTTAGGTTCTCTGACCCGGATTTGGGTAAAGAGATACACCTCATTCTGTGGCTCTCAGACCGAAACACCATGGCATGGCGCCTTGGTTTAAATTTTAAAACTCATTTAATCATTCATATTCAATAGGTATTGTTACAATGAAAATCAAACAAAAGGTGATCCACCATAAGTGTTTAGGAATATTAGCATTCCTGTTGTTAGGTACGAACACAGCTGATTCACAGAGTTCTAGCACAAGTACTATGTATGTAAAAGGACGTTTTCTCTTCAGTGCCAATCATGAGAAAGTGGTATTGAGGGGCGTGAACGAGATGTTCATCTGGTCAGGTGATAAAACAGGAGAAAATACCTTGGCTGAAATTGCCAAAACAGGTGCCAACAGTGTGAGGTTGGTCTGGAATACAGAAGGGGATCCTCAAGAGTTGGACTTGCTCATCGCCAATAGCATTCGTAACAAAATGATCCCGATCGTAGAACTGCATGATGCTACAGGCGATTGGACCAAGTTGCCACAAGTGCTGGACTACTGGACAAATACAGAGGTGAAAAAGATCATCGAAAAACACAAGAAATGGGTCCTAGTAAACATAGCCAATGAAGTGGGGGATGGTAAAACTTCAGATTCTACATTCATTGCCAATTATAAAAATGCCATATCCAAACTAAGAGCAGCTGGATATACTATGCCTTTAATCATTGATGCTTCTGACTGGGGCAAAGACGAACTGATGATCCAACGTACTTGGAAAATGCTAAAAGCACAAGATCCTTTGAAAAACGTTTTGTTTTCAGTGCACACCTACTGGGCGGATGCTAAATCCACCGAAAGAATGGACAAATTTTTGCAAAAAGTAGTAAGTGATACCATACCATTTGTTTGGGGAGAAGGTCCCGAGCCATTTGGTTGGGATTGTAAAACCACTTTTCCTTATTTGTATTGCATGGAACAAGCCCAAAAGCTTGAGATTGGCTGGTTGACTTGGTCTTGGGGAGCCGTGAGAAACGGCGATTGTGCCACCAAAGGGGCCTTTGACATGACCACAGATGGCATCTTTGGCAACTGGGGCAGTGATTGGGCCAGATTGATTGCCTTAGATGATAAAAACAGCATCAAGAATACTTCCGTAAGGCCACCGTCTTTGTTGCACACTAAATAGCTGGTGGAGTAAAGACTAAAGAGTAAAGAGCTCCGCCAACGTCGGTGTCCTCACTAACATCGCTGTTCGATCATGTTTTGCGAAGCAAGCATGTCGAACTGGGAATCATGTAGAGCCCGTCCCGATTTTCTCGGGAGTCTCTAGAACTGGATTTAAACAAGGACTCTCCCCTGTAAACCGATGGCTTTAAGCCTAAAGCATTACACATAAAACGTACTACATAAAAATGAAGAAAATAATCATCATAGCATTGTCCATCCAATGCTACTTTTTAATAAACGCACAAAGCCAGTTCTGTAGCAACCCAAAAGGACAAGGCTATTATGTCAATCCCATCTTTGCGGGCGACTACCCAGATCCAAGTATCTTACGCGATGGTGAGGACTACTATATGGTTCATTCATCATTTGAATACTATCCAGGATTGTTGATTTGGCATTCGCAGGACATGATTAACTGGGAGCCTGTTACGCATGCTTTACATAAAAATGTAGGTTCTGTTTGGGCGCCAGATTTGGTAAAATATAAAAACAGGTATTATATATATTTTCCAGCCAACAATACAAACTATGTAGTTTATGCAGATGCGCTACAAGGGCCATGGAGTGAGCCTATAGATCTCAAAGTGGGTAATATAGACCCTGGGCATGTGGCAGATGCTGAAGGAAAACGGTATTTGTATTTCAGCAATGGGGGCTATGTGCCTTTGGCAGATGATGGCCTCTCTGTTACTGGTGCACTCAAAAGCGTATACGACGGCTGGAAGATCCCTCGCGACTGGACCATAGAGTGCTTCTGTATGGAAGGTCCGAAAATTGTAAAGCGCAACGAATACTATTATCTAACCGTTGCCGAAGGAGGTACCGCAGGGCCAGCCACCAGCCACATGGTGATATCGGCACGCTCAAAATCACCAATAGGGCCATGGGAAAACTCTCCTTATAACCCTATCATTAGAACCAAACACAGCTCTGAAAAATGGTGGTCCAAGGGACATGGTACCTTGCTCGATGATGCCAACGGAAACTGGTGGATGGTGTTTCATGCCTACGAGAAGGATTTCTACAACATGGGACGCCAAACCATGCTACAGCCCATAGAGTGGACCAAGGATGGATGGTACAAAAGCCCGGAAGGTATTCAGGCAGACCAGCCCATTAAGGCCCCGACAGGACAGGCACTCAAAGCTCCTGCTTATGGCATTAGCGATTCTTTTGAGGGGCCTGTGCTGGGTAAACAATGGAAATTCTACGGCGAGTACGATACCAGTAGGTTTCATTTTAATGATCACAGCCTTCAGCTCAAGGGCAAAGGCAACGGCGTGGGCGAATGTACCCCTTTGGTCTGTATACCATCACATCATTCCTACACGGCAGAGGTAGAGATGTCCATTGAAGGAGAGGCAATTGGGGGCCTAGTCCTTTTTTACAACAATACGAGCTACTCGGGGATCATGGCAGATCAGGAAAACGTGTTGGCCAACCTGCGCGGCTGGCAGTTTGTGACAGAAAAGAAGGTGCATCACAACAAGGTGATGCTGCGCCTCAAGAACCTCAATAACAATGTAGATATGTACTATAGTCTTGATGGCAAAAGCTGGCTCAAGATTGAAACATCTCTTGAAGTGTCAAGCCTTAACCACAATGCCCTAAATGGCTTCCTCAGCCTGCGCATAGGGCTTTGCGCTCTGGGAAAAGGAACCGTGAAGTTCAAAAACTTTGTGTATCAACCTATAAGGTAAAATACTGAAATGTGTGAACTGAGCCGATAAGATAAGGCCTTTGGATCCATCGGCTCAGTTGTCATTTTGTGAAAATCCATGCCCCAAGGTCTATATGCTCTCACAAACGTTTCTTTATATTGACTAGTAGGGCCACTAGCACTGTCTTGTGTATATTCAAGTACAATAAATGTAAAGCACCCATAGAGCATCACAGCTTGGTAAAGGGGAGCGTTTTTAATTTTTCTTCATTGGTGTAAAGCTGCAATATGTACATACCTCTAGGTATCTCGTTGAGCTTGATTTCGTTGGTGTCATTCCTGCTATTTACAGTACCCGATTTTATGTCAACACCATAACAGTTGGTAATGATGTAGGATACTTCTCTTGCCTGTAGCCCACCCACATGAATAACCTCGGTGCTAGGTATGGGATAAACGGAGAGCTCGGGAGCATTTTCCAAAGTCTTGGTAGCGGTAAACTCCAGTTTGGGAGGTGTTTTGGGAGACCTCAAATAAGAGATACAAGTACTGTCGTAAACATTGCGATTGTATCTAATGTATACTTCATCGCCTAGGCGGGGAACATAATACATTTTGTTATAGCCTTTCAGGAAGACATCGTTCACAAACCAAAGAGGCTTTGCATCTGTGTCTGGGAGATAGGCAAAAATCGTATCTCGCTCCTCATACAAAAGCGGCAAACGGGTATTGCTGAACAAAACATTTTTTGAAGCGTATGTTTTACAGTTTGCATATAGAGGGTTTTTAACTTCAAGATATATAATGTCTTGGCTGTGATGCTGATAGTTTTTGCTGTGAGACAGTATTGCTTGGTTGCTAAACCAGGTGTATTCATATTGAGCGCTGGAGTCGCCTGGAGATAAAGATATGGAATCTCCATGACACAGCGTAAACTTGTCAAAATTAATGAAGATCTTTGTGCCTAGATCACATGGTGCATCACTCACACAAAAGTTATTGTAATAAGAAAAGTACTTGAACGTAGTGTTGGGTCTTTGTAGAAATAGCGTATCAATACTCGCACTGGTTTTCTCATACAGAAAGATATCGCTTTGATTGTAGGAGAACCTATAGCAGCCTTCTACTACACATATACTGTCTTTGAGTGTATACAGGAACGAAGTCGTTTGATTACGATAGAGTCTTGAATAAATAGGATCGGAGACAGATGAAAAACTTTCAAATGCTTCCTTTGTGGTACTGGCTGTATATAAATTAAACAAAGGTGATTTGCTCAACTTGGTTTCATCAATCTTGGATTCGAGTAGAATCCTTTTTCCGTTTTTGACATAAAACTTTACTTCTATGGCTTTGTTTAAGGAATAATGAATGGAATTCATTTGCTCATCTAGCAACTCTAGTTTAAACTGATATGTTTTACCCACCTCCACAGGAAATTGAAAGCCTAGGTCTTTTCCCAATACATTCGTTATCCAGTTGTTTTGAATACTATTCTTTAATACCAAAGTTTTTGTTTGGGGAACAGTCGTCGCGCCCACCTCAGCAAATTGATACCTGATGTTGAGGTAATCGATGGGATCAATCCCATTGTTGTAAAACCTAAATTCAGGAGCGTACAGTCCATCACAGGTGGCTAAGGTATCGGAGTGGTTTAGGCTAAATAAAACAGGGAAGTATGTTTTCTTTGAGTTTATCACTTCTTGAATCCAGTTCTTGAAATAGCAGATGTTGGTATAGGTGAAGAGATCATCAGTACATTTTGTGCCGTATAGATCTAAACTGGCACTGGTACTGATGATCCCCGCTAGATACGTGTTCTGATCCGATGTCGTGTAAGTAAGGGGGCCGCCACTATCGCCGTTGCAAGGAAATCCTTTCCTTTTGGTCGAGGTGGTGAAAATCTTTTTCCTGTTATTGAAGTGAAAGAGACTCACAATGCTTTCGGTGGTGTCCAGCGTTACCAAGTCAGTAGTATACAAAGTATCAGAGTCGTGAGGATAGTTATGTACTCCCCAGCCGGCAGCTTTTACCAAAGTACCTCCTACAAACATGTTCTTTTCTTCAGAATCAGGCAACAGGGGAATGTTTTTGATAAAAGAATCATAGGTAATAGGCTTGTCGAGTTCCAATAAGGCAAGATCTTCAAAATCTTTTCTAAAAAAGCCTAGATGGCCTACGATTCTTTTTACCTTTGATTTTTGATAATGGGTAGCATATTTCAATGAGACGGTACTTCCCACTACTACAGAATACATGTCAGGAACGTATTCATCCACACAGTGGCCCGCTGTAAGAATCCAATTTTGGTTTATAATGACACCCGTGCAAACTTTGTTGGTACCGAAATAGATCTGCGCAGTCCAAGGCATATCCTTAATATCGGCAGGGGTGCCCCCCACAATACTGGTTCTAAAATTCTCTTGAGCTACTAGCGTATAAAAAAAACAGGTGGAAAGGACTAGAGAAACGATTGCCTTCATGTGATCAATGTGGAAAGTCTTTTTGTTTAGCTTGAGATTCAATTATGTCCCTGAACGGTTGATCGATTGAGAACAATATCAAATTCTAAATTACAAAATTTTGCTAAAACACAGATATATTCAACGTGAAAAATTTATCTATATCTGGTTTTTAGGTTAGTATAGTAAGTGTGTGTTTAAGGTTGTGGATTACGTTGATAATATTGAAGTTATTATTGTTTTCTGTTATTTATATTATTGTTTTTGAGTTGTTTATATTTATTTGTTAAACCAATTTTTACGCTCGTGTTTTGAAGGAAAATTATCTCAATGGTGTAATGTCTAATAATTCTATAAAGATAAATTACCCTATAATCACAGCGATGTATAGAGTAATTTGATGATACCGTTTACAGTTTTTGCAAATGTGCAGGCAATGGTATGTTTTTACTGTTTTCGTCTGCTATAGGACTCAGGCGATTACAGGGTATGGGGATCAACCCAGACCAGATCGGTAGTTGCAGGTCATCCTCATCGTCCTTGGGCATTCCAGTCCTTGCTCTTGCCGAAGCTTCCGTGATCTCAAAAGCCAATACCATCGTCTTCTGTACTTCGTTTGCTTTCATCGGGCGCAGGTATTCCCAACTGTTAGGCACGATCTTCTCCGTTAGGTATTTAAACACAAGGGCTTTATCATCATAAGCTTCTACTTTCACCGCATTTGAAAACATGACCACCGATCTATAGTTGGCCGAATGGTGAAAAGCGGATCTCGCTACTACCAGTGCATCAACCAGCATCACAGAGATGCAAACAGGTTCTCCGTTTTCAATACCTCGCAGGAAATGTGAGCCTACAGAGCCATGGATGTAAAGTTTGTTGCCGATACGTACAAAGCTCGTGGGTATGGAAAAGGGCTGTCCATTATACGAATAGCTTACGGTACAAAACAAAGCCTCGTCTAGGATTGGGTAAACGCTTGCTTCGTCGTAACTCATTCTTTGGTGCGCATAGCGACTTGGGGTGGTGCGATCTGTTTGTTGTATCATGTGATCCAGTGTTTATGAATTGTTGTTGAAATGCTAAATATCTAAACCAAAACCTTCTAGCGCTTTAATTGTATGTATCAACGCTTCAAATCTTAACACAAAAGTATATCTTTGCTGGATCGGTATATTCGTCCAGTTTGTAGATATTCAGTAGTCCAGTTATGTTGCCATACAAAACACTCATTGCCCTTGACAAGACCGCCAAGATGCCGCAGTATCAACAGATCGCACAACAGATGATGGCCTTGATCAGGCAAGGGGTTCTTGCGCCAGGCCAACGCGTCCCCAGTACCCGACAGTTGAGCGAACTCTTGGAGGTACATCGGAAAACCATTACTCAAGTCTATGATGAATTGATAGTACAAGGTTGGCTGGAAACGAAAGCGGCCCAAGGAACCTATGTAGCCAAGCACCTTCCTGAAATAAAGCCCCAAAAGCTGGCCGAGCGGCCCTTAGCCTATCCAAAGACTGCAGGCTTTAGTTTTGAATATAAGACCTTTATCAAGAGAGAGGTCATCAAAGCTTTCGATGGCTTGCACCTTGATGATGGTTTCCCCGATCCGCGATTGGTGCCGCTGGAAGACCTGGCCAAGGCTTACCGTACGAACCTGAGTCGAGGTAATACTTATCAAAAACTGGGCTATGGTGAAACCAAAGGTACCGTATGGCTCAGGCAACAATTGGCTGATTACCTGCATGAAACACGCGGACTGAAGGTTGGGGTGGATAACATACAAATCGTAAGGGGTACCGTGATGGGTATGTATCTTACCAATATGGCGTTTGTAAAACCTGGCGATGCGGTAGTTATGGGAGCACCCTCATGGTTTACAGCAAAGATCAGCTTTATGCAGGCGGGTGCTGTAGTATATACCATACCAGTGGATGAGCACGGTATGGTGGTTGATGCCCTAGAAGCGCTTTGTCAAAAGCAGGAGATTCGTATGGTGTATGTGACACCACACCATCATTATCCCACTACGGTAATGCTGAGGGCCGATAGACGCATCAAACTCTTGAAACTCGCGCAACAGTTTAGGTTTATCGTCTTTGAGGATGACTATGATTATGATTTCCACTACCAAAGTAAACCACTTTTGCCTTTGGCGAGTGCTGATATGGAGGGGTTGGTCTTGTATTCTGGCTCCTTTACCAAAAGTATATCTCCTGCTTTTAGGGTAGGGTATTTGGTAGCGCCTGAGGAGGTGATTGAGTATCTTTCATACCACCGCCGCATCATAGACCGACAGGGGGATAATGTACTTGAGAATGCCATCGCGGAGCTTTTGCAGGAAGGGGTGATCCAGAAATATTTGAGGAAGGCCGTACGCGAATATCGCCAAAGACGTGATGTGTTTAGTGATTTGTTAAGACAGCACCTAGGGCATGCACTACAGTTTCAAACACCAGAAGGAGGGATGTCGGTATGGGCAGAATTCGATCGGCAGATCAATATGGAAGCAATAGTCACCAAAGCCTTACAGCAAGGTTTATATCTGTCTAGTGGGGTGCAGCATAATTTGCCCGAACATAACTTTAATGCCACACGGTTGGGCTTTGCCTCCTCTACCGTTTCAGAATTGGAGCAATGTGTAGAGATCTTGAAGAAAGTTATTTGAGGCTTTTATGGTGTCCCCTTGCCAGCATTTGTGTCTGTACGGAAAATCAGGCGCAACCGTACAAAACAATGAATGTAGAGGCTGCGTCTCGGATTCTTGCTCTACCACTGTTAAAGTCGCGCTGTTCGATCATGTTAGAGCTTTTCCCGCATCTCGAACTCAAGGTTTAGAGTAAAGAGTAAAGAGAAAAGATGAAAGACATCTCCATATAATCCTTGGTTTATCCTCATCCCAAGGAAAACTCTTCAAAAGTTCGAAACTTTTGAAGAGTTGCGACTGCTTTGGTATGTGCTATGCCCCATTTTCTGAGCTAGACATTAACTGAAATAATAACTACACGCATAGAGCAACACTATATCGTCTCCCGATGCTCGGACAAGGTTTACGCGACTTGGGCTTTGCCCAAATGTCGAATGGGAAGGTCTTTCGAGAAATTGAAAAAGCTTGTCTCTATATCGGTAGTTTCCAACTCCCATTCCACGAATCAGACGTAACTTGTCTCGATTTTATCGAGAGGCTGTGCCTACTTGATAAATTTAAAGGTCATTTTGTAAATATGACAGATCTTAGTAATTTCATATTTATTTGTCTAACAAAGAATTATTTTATATGAAATTACTAAAGTTTATTTCCCTGATTTGTTTTTTTATGCTATCTACTTTTTTTTCAAGCAAAGCGCAATGGGTACAAACCAATGGCGTTTTTGGAGGTGTAGCCAATTGTTTTTATGCCAATGATACAGTAGCATTTGTCGGATTACCAGGCGCAGGGATATACCGAAGGAACATTGCGGCAAGTAAGTGGACATCAAGCGCTACCAACCTTGGAAACACTTATGTCAATTGTTTATTTCAGAAAGACAGTTTGATCTATGCTGGTACCAATGGAGGTCTTTTTGCTTCTTCTGACAACGGTCGTACTTGGAAAAGTAAGAATGGAGGTTTCCCTTTTATTGTCGGAATCAGTGATATAGGATCTTCGGGCAGTTCACTTTTTGCTACTTCTACCAACAACAAAATGTACCGCTCACTTGACGGAGGTAATACATGGACTGCTCTTGGAATAAGTTATATTTTTAGGCGGGTAAGAGGTAATCAGAATTATGTTTTTGCTGCGACATCATCAGGGGTGCTGGTATCTTCCAACAATGGGACAACCTGGGCTCTTTCAAACACTGGCCTTACAAATACGAGTATATGGTGTATGGCGGTAACGGACACTGCAATATATGTAGGAACCAATGGCTCTGGTACTTTTAAGTCTGTAAACAATGGCGCAAGCTGGACAGCAGTTGGAAATGCCGGTAAAACCATATATGAGGTTGTCATGAAATCAGGAGCAGTTTATGCTGCTGCTATTTATGGAGGAGGGGTTTCAAAAACTGTAGATGGTGGAGCCACATGGACCACTTTTAATACTGGGCTGCCCAATCTTACAGTTACATGTCTTGGGGTTTTTAAAAACACCTTACTTACTTCATCTTATTCGAGTACCATTACTTCCTCACCTTTGGCATCGGCCAATTGGACATCTTATGGAACAGGTCTTATTGCTACAGGAATCAATGAAGTGACAGGCAATGGAAATTCCATTTACGCAGCCACTAAAGATTATGGTGTCTGGAAAAGCACAGATAACGGTGCCAACTGGACCAACATCACTGGAAAAGTGGCCCAGAGCTATATTACTTCTGTGTTGTTTTATAATAATTATCTTTTCATTGGTACTGTATACGATCCATATATACATAGAACCGCCAACGAAGGCACAACTTGGCAACAGTTGACAGGAGGAGGAACAACTTATACCTCTTATTCAAATCTTTATGCTTATAACGGTGCTCTTTTTGTGCATCGTGACCGTATTATTTTAAAATCTTCTGACAATGGTACTTCATGGTCTTTGGCTAATGCGGGCATGCCAGACGCTTATGTGAGCGCATTTACAGGAACCTCACAGGCTTTATTTGCTGGTACCAATACGAGCTGGCTGGGAACAAGAGGCGGTGGTGTTTTCAAAAGTACGGACAACGGAACGAACTGGACGGCATGCAACACAGGTTACCCTGTAAGTACAGATGTGTGGAGTCTCGCAAGTAAGGATTCTATTATTATTGCAGGTACTTCAGGTGGAATCATCCGCTCTTCCAACAATGGAACAACCTGGACAACAGTTTACAACTCGGAAGCCTATTCTTTATATTTTTTGGGGTCTGTAGTGTTTGCTGGAGGCAAGTATGGCAACGTATGGATCTCGCTTGATTACGGACAAAGCTGGCAGGTTTTCAAAAACACACTTCCCAGTGTGGAGATCACCTCTTTTTGCTCAAATAGCACGCATGTTTTTGCGGCTACCGACGGAGGGGGCGTTTACAAACTTCCCATAAGCCAAATTCCTGTTCCTACTGTGGCATCCATCACTACTTATGCCGCAAGCAGCCTTACCTCTTATTCTGCATACACAGGAGGAAATATTACTAACAATGGAAGTGCATTTGTTACCGCAAAAGGAGTATGTTATGGTACTTCGCCCAATCCTACTATTGCAGGAAATAAAACAAATGATGGAACTGGTTCAGATAGTTTCGGCAGTTCATTATCAGGGTTAAAAGCAAACACTACTTATTATGTAAGAGCTTATGCTACCAATATGGTAGGTACTGTGTATGGTAATGAAATTTCTTTTACCACTACCATACCGGCTTTGGCAACACTTACTACTACGGAAATTTTGGATTTAATGCCTACGACTGCCTCAAGTGGTGGGTATATTTCAAATGATGGTACCGCACTGATCTCAGAAAGAGGCGTATGTTGGAGTACCACACCTAGTCCGACTGTAGCAGATGCTAAAACTTCAAACGGAACTGGTATAGGGAGTTTTTCAAGTGCGCTTACTGGATTAACCCAAGCGACAACTTATTACGTAAGAGCTTATGCTATCAATGCTGCAGGTACTGCCTATGGCGATGAAATTTCATTTACGACTCCCGTACCTTCTTTACCAACACTCACTACAACTGCTGTAAGTGCTATCGCGCCAACCAAAGCAAACTCGGGGGGGAATATAAGCAGTGACGGGTATTTATCAGTCACGGCTCGAGGTGTATGTTGGAGCACTTCATCAGCACCTACTATAGCAAATAACATTACTACCAATGGCACAGGCCTTGGAGGATTTACAAGCAGCCTTACAGGTTTAACTCCGAGCACGGTTTATTATGTGAGGGCTTATGCTACTAATAGTCTTGGCACTGCCTATGGTGATGAGGTGAGTTTTACAAGCGCAGCGCCTGCCTTGGCTACAATATCGTTTACTTCTGTAACAACTATAAGATATAATTCTGCAATAGGAAATGCAAACATAACTAATGATGGGGGAAGCCCAATTACTGCAAGAGGTATCTGTTATGGTACTGTAGCATTGCCCACCATTGCAGACAATATAACAAGTAACGGAACAGGTACAGGCACTTTTGCAGCTACACTTGGTTTAAGTCCTGGAACTACATACTATGCAAGGGTATATGCTACCAATGGCGTAGGTACTGTATATAGTGCACAGCGTACTTTTACCACTCCTTTATCCAGTATGGGAGTACTCACTACGGCTCCCATATCGGGCATAACCGCTACTGATGCATTGTCGGGAGGGGATATCACTGACGATGGAGGCTCTCCGGTCACCGCCAGAGGCGTTTGCTGGAGTACCGCAAGCTCACCCACCATTTCTAATAATAAGACAATAGACGGCACTGGTACAGGAAGTTTTGTGAGCGCTATCACAGGTTTAAATCAGAATGCAGTTTATTATGTGAGGGCCTATGTTACCAACAGTGCAGGCACCGCTTATGGAAACCAATTAACTTTTACAGCCTCATCGCTTACTGTACTGAGCAATGCATCTCTTAAAAATAATATTTCAATTTACCCTAATCCTGTAAAAGGTGCAGTGCATCTTGATATTAATTCTTTGAATGCCGCATCTGTTGAAATAAGAATTTTGAATTTCAACAGCAGTATGGTTTACCTTCGAAAGATCAACAACTTCAAAGGTGATGCTCAAGAACTTCTTGATTTGAGTTTTTTAGAGAAAGGTGTCTATTCTATACAGGTAGCTACCGATGGCGAAATTTTTACTGATAAGCTTATTGTAGCAGAATAGGTGCTTTATTTTAACCGCAACTCTCAAAAACAGGCAATATTGAATTCTTTCTAATTGCCTGTTTTTGTCTATTGTATGAGCAATCTATTGGGCATAATCTATTTATAGGTATACATTGTTTACTATATATACGTTTGTGAGGACACAAACGTCGGCGATGAAATATGGATCTTGAGGTGCAAATCATGCGTCTTGGGGTGCAAAATATGAGTCTTGAGGTGCAAAATATGAGTCTTGGGGTGCAAAATATGAGTCTTGGGGTGCAAAATATGGATCTTGGGGTGCAAAATATGGATCTTGGGGTGCAAAATATGGATCTTGGGGTGCAA
>CAMFLX010000119.1 GCA_945957555.1 uncultured Cytophagales bacterium | reverse complement strand
GTTAAGGGGCTATAAGCAACTCAAAATAGATCAAAAAATGGCATTTTTGGCAAGCGTACCTATATGGTTTATTTTCGATGTAAATGTTGCACCACTATCCTTGATGTTGATGCAACAAGCGCACAGCAGAGATCATGAGCGAGAGGCGGACGAATTTGCCAGAAATTTGATCAAACGCAGTACATATAACACAAAGGGACTTTTGGAAACATTTCAACTTTTGAAATGGATTGATGATAAGGAAAAATTAAGGACAAAGGGCCTCAAGAGTTCAATCTACAGTTCGCACCCGTCCCCAGAATCTAGGATAGATTTGGTGAGGGCAATGCAATCATCCACAAAATCAGCAACAGGACAAAATTATGTAACCATTACAGAAGAGCAATACCTAAACCTACGGTCCATGGCCAAAGATGAAGTTATGCATCTCAACAGCATACACGATGACCACTTTGATGCCATGGAATACTTTTTCAAAAAACACATACTAGATCCTCAAAACCCTTACTATTTGGATCATTTGATATATCACTGTTCCCGTTTTTTACTTGAAAACGATGAAGTAATCGACAAGCCCTTTATTACCAATGAATATAATGTGAAAGAGAACGTGCAAGACATCAAGGCAGACTTCATTCAATCTTCGTACCCAAAACTCAAAAAGGAAGCGTACAGGAGTATATTTTTTCATAAGTCTGAAGTTTTGTTGATGTTTAAAGAAGAAATTCAAAAAAGTGAGAATTACACTAGTGCCAATATTCCATTTTTTACTTATAAAGAAGCTCTTGAACATTTTATAAAACTTTCTCAGGCCTCAGGAGCCTCACAAAACTTTGCATTTGCTGGGGTGGCACTTAAAAACCAATCCCTATTGGATCTTTATCTTAAGACAGATTCTTCTGCTTACTATAAGCCTTATCTTAAATGTTACCAAGACAATGACTTTTCTATCAGTAGTTCCTCTAAACTGGTTGTCTTGTATGACCCAACCATGTACAAAAATGGCATGTTGGACAATCAAAAAGAAAATACAGCCAAAGCTAAGGCTTTTGAGAAGTACCACGCTTCTATAAAACAACAATACCGATATCTTGCTGGAGATCATATATTCAAGACTTACGAAATGCTAAATGAAAAAGAAAAATCTCTTATGCGTAGCATCATTCAAAATATTGCCCACGTAGCGTCTAAGAGAAAATTTGTTGGGAGTAGGTACCAGCAGCTTGATGCATATAATGTTCTCGTGTCATCTCCTATATTTAGGCAAAATTTAGACATCTGGATGTACTTTTATGAAAACAAGTACTCCCAGATTGATTTTGTATCCATATATCCAGATGAGTATGCAATGAAGGGTGAAAAGCTTTGCAATAAAATTTCTATTAATAGTCTGTATGCACATAGTCCTAAGCTTTTGTTTAATGGCAAAATAACCTATCTTAAATGGCTTATGAATGCTTATGAGCCACCAGAGAAATACGAACTTAAATGGAACAAGCGACTGAGAAAATTTTTTTATCAACACTGGCACTATGAAAAAGATGGAAAAAGCATATTGAAACCTAAAGATTAAATCGATATCCGAAAACTTAAGAAAGAGGAAAGCCCTCGTTTTAAAGTTTTAATAATGCCTTCTGTGCCTATATCAATATGAAATCTTTTTATGATTTTGCAAGTTCTTGTTCTATAGTAAGTACAATAAACTCTGCTGGATGTGTCACCGCAAGCATGATAGTGGTACGAAGGTATCCATCAAGAATATCTTGAGCCGTCATTGTAGTCCCCAATCCAATGAGTACCGAAAAGGCATCTTCAGGTTTGGCTCCTTGTAGAGCACCTTCTTTCCAGACATTAGTGAGAAAGTTCTCTATCATACTTTTTATGCTAACCCAAGTGTTGGAGTTGTTAGGAGCAAACACATAAGCCCTCAAGGCCTCCTTTATGGATTGTTCGATCATCGTAACCGTCCTACGGACAGTGATATAGCGCCAGTCTTGGCTGTTACCATCAAGAGTCCTTGCGCCCCAAACCAATACACCTTGTCCATTAAAAAAGCGAAAAGCATTGATGGATTTTCCACTTACAGCATCTACGTTCAAGCTTGCCTGGTCATCATCATTCAAGTGGATGGTCAGGTCTGTAACTCCAATGGGTGATACATTAGCGGGTGCTACCCATACACCACTAGTACTATCCACATAACTATAGATACCAGCCATTAAGGCACTTGGCGGCAAAACGTTGATTTGCTCAAGGATGATGTTCAATAGTTGCACGTAAGTCTTGCTTGCGATCATCAGGGCCTGATTGTTTTGGGTAACCGTTAGCGTATTTCCGGCATTTATGGAGTTAAGTATGGTCTGGGCTGCTGGATTTGGTGAAGAGGGAGGATTGAGTAGATCCATTAATATAGTGATATCTCCAATATTGGTATAATTAATTTGATCTATTGAGACCGCATTAGTTTTTACAAATGGATAGTAGGCAGCCCCATAATTAAGCCCATTGCTTCCTGTATAGTTTCTAAAGTTTTGAATGTCTTCTGGCCACAACTGAGGGTCGGGATTACGACCTCCCTTTACATCGAAAATGCTCATGGCTGTTTGCATATTTGCATTTTGCAATAGCATATATTGTAGTAGTGTTCCATAGTCTCCATTTTGTAATAATGTGGCATCTGGTGCTACATACAAGGTTACATTAGTGAGTGTTGCCAAAACGACCAAAGCTTCTTGAAAGTCACTAAGTTTTACATTTGGATTGATGATTTCATCTCCAGGTTTGATGGGCGTGTTCACGGCTGCTCCATAAGGACCAAGTGATACAATATATGCGGTGCCACCACCATTTTGAAAGAACATTTTCACACTGTTGTACAAATAATAAACAGTACCAGGGTCTGGTTCTATGGCATATAGGTCTCCATTAAAGGAATAGTAGTTTCCTTTTGCAGGTGCTTCCTTGAGTTTCGTAATATAATAAGTGGGGGCGTATGGCTTTGCTGCAGCAGGATCAAGGAAGAAGGCATTAAAGTCGTTAATAGAATTGATCTGGACTGGTTTCATGTGATAAGACTCTCCTTCGTATGCAGCACAAGATGTATAACCGATAAATACAGGAATTGCGGAAGCTACTTGTACTATAGAATTTGGAAATGCGTTTAATTCGTTGATATAAACGCCTGGCGTGCCTAGAGTTGTTTGCATTTGTAAAGACTTTAGATTTATGATTTCACTAAGATAAAAACTAGTTTGGATTACTCCTTTTTCAAAGTGTCTTTTATTAATAAACTTTCTAAACTGATATGAATTTCTGTTTGGTAATGATTTTTGACATGAATCGTAAGATTCATCCTTATGGTAAATAACAAAGGGGCGCTTTTTTAAAGCCGCCCCTTTGTACTATTTATGAATTTGCTATGAATATTATTGTTTTGAAACAGTAAATACTTTTTTGCCATTGGCAGTTACGACTTCTACATAATACATTCCTGAAGAGAGATCTTGTAGGTCTACTTGCTGAGCGTAATTATTTTCTCTTACCACGATGCCAAGGGAATTGACAACAGTAATAGATTTGATGGATTCGTTTTCTGAAAACAAGAGCAAACCCGTGGTTGGGTTTGGATATAACTTAAGGCTGCTCAGCGATGCATCATTCAAATCAGTAACCACAGTTACAGTCAGTGTGGCAACGTTACTCGTAGCCGTGCCACAAACGTTGTATACGGTTACAGTATAAGTACTTCCATTGTCATTGGCCTTAGTTACGTTGGGCAAAGACAATGTACTGCTGTTTGTTCCCACGTTCACAGTGCCTTTTTTCCATTGATAGTACAAATATGCACCCGATGCGGCTACTGTAAAAGTAGCAGTTTCAGATTCCTGCACAGATAAGTCAGTAGGGTGAGTGTCAATGAGTGGCAAGCCTATAGTCTGTATATTATTGCCAGAAACCGTTCCTGTAATACTTCCTCCACAAGTCAATATTGTTCCGTTATTCACAATAGTGTTCGTCAATATGATACCATTTGATCTTACATATAATGTGTCCAAATTGTTTATTTTCAAATCATTTGCAGTAATGTTGCCATGTAGTATAGTAGCATATGAATTATCCAATACGGCATTTGAATTGCTTGTAGGTACGCCATTACTCCAAGTGCTGCCATTCCAAGTAGTAACTATTGGGAGAATATTTGCAGTAAGCCCAGTTGGCTGAGTCAGCGTATAGTTTCCTGCATTGGCACCGCCGAGTACCAGTGCTGCAGTTACGGCTTTAGCTGTGCCTATGTTTGCATTGGCAAAAGTACCACCGCCACTAAAGGTTACCACCTCTGTGCCAACAACACCTACCAATGTACCGCCCGTAATTGTCGCAGTAGTAGTTCCATCATAAGTTTTGTTTTGTGCAGCTGCGCCTGTTACGGTAAGTTCTTTTGCCAAAATAGTAGCTGCTAAGCCAGTTGCTTGTACCAATGTGTAGTTACCCGCGTTTGCGCCACCTAACACCAAAGTAGCCGTTACTGTCTTTGCTGTGCCTATGTTTGCATTGGCAAAAGTACCACCGCCACTTAAGGTTACCACCTCTGTACCTACAATGCCCACCAAAGTGCCACCAGAGATAGTTGCAGTCGTAGTTCCGTCATAAGTCTTGTTTTGAGCAGTTGCACCTGTTACGGTAAGTTCTTTTTTACTAACAGTACTTGTAGGTATGGTTACATTTACGCTGGTGGCTCCTGTACTCGAAAGTACTACATCTCCGCTATAACTGCCTACGGCTGCTGAAGATTTCAATCGGATATATACCGTAGTGGCAGATAGGGTCCCTGTACTGCCTACTGTAACAGTATTCGCAAACCCAGTAGTTGCCGATAGCGAGACTTCGAAATTGCTGGACGGAGGGCTTACGAGTACACCTGTGGTCAGTCCTGTTGCAGATACGCTAAAACTAGTGGTAGAAGAAGCCGTGCCATAAGTAGTTGTAAGTGCTGCTGGTGTTCCTGTAGATGATATTATCGGACTTGGAGAAGCAGGGGTATATCTGTATAGTTCACTACCTGTAGTTCCACTTGCCCTAAAAGCAACTCCTCCGTCAGGAAGTGCTGCAAATATTAAAGGTGTAGAGTTTGTAGTGCCCGTCTGAATGTCTGAAAGTCGAGTTGCGGCATCTGTTGCCATATCTACTTGCCATAGTTCAGTACCATGTCCACTACTGTTGCCTTGGAAAAATATCTTCGAGCCAGATACCGTAAAGGCCGTTGCTCCTATAGAGTACGTGGCCACCAATTGGGGCGTAGTGGAGATGTCGGTAACAGCATTGGTGCTCAGGTTTAATTTTTTTATTGAAGCATTGGTGCCTGAAGTCGAGGTGCGTTGAGAAAAATACAAAAATCCGTTGTAGATGGCCATCGGTTGAATAAATGTAGCATTTGTGGCAAAGTTGGTAAGCTTGGTGACCACATCGGTGCTTACGTCAACCACATAGAGTTCTTTTTGTGTATCTATATCATCAGCAACAAAATATACTTTGTTATTTCCATCATATATAAAACCATTGATGTCATTACTACTAGTAGTTCCCGTGAAAGAAGTTAGTTTAAGTGGGCTATCATTAGCCACATTAGGGTTCATGGTAAATAACTGAATTGGTGAATTGGCTCCAGCACAGCAATTACCTGTAAATAGGATTTTGTTTTTGTATAACTTGATATTGGTCGGGCTAGAACCATAATGGAGCGTAAACGTACCACTAATATAAGTACCTGGGAAAATATCATAAGTAGTTAAGGTGCCATCGCTCACCTTGTATCGTGCCAATTCTGTATCATCAATACAAGTGTTGCCATTGCCGCAATCATAAGTAGCTCTGTTGATTTGGAAATATAAGTAGCCGTTGGAGTAGGCAATACCTCCATTTTGAGACGTGGACATAGCTGCTCCGAAATTGCTGATCTTAGTGATCGTTTTATCCGAGTTTTTCCATTTATAGATTTGAGCTCCGCCTACCTTGGTAAAACCCAAAAAATATACATCATTATTTTCATCTGCTACAAATCCACCGTAAGGATCGCTTGAAATGGTATTGTCGAGATCTGCAAACTGCATTGTTTCTGTACTGAGATCAAAACGGTTAAACTCCAAATCTTGCGAACCACTGTACAGGCTCTTGGCACCTGCAAAAAACACGTTATTACCTACTTTAAACGTCGCACGCATGATTACCCCGTTTGCAAAGTTCAGGAAATCTGAGCTAACTGGTGTAATGGTGTTATCAGAGAGCTTGAGTTTATACCATTCCTGATTGGTGTTTGGCTGGTCATTGAATGCTGTAAAGTAAAGATACTGTTGTGTAGGGTCCAGATAAAGATTTCCTGGTGCCGAATTTCCAGCACCCGTATTTAGATCTGTAACAGCCGTTACGGTCTGTGCATTTGTGTTCAAGCCTAGCAATAAGCATAGTAGCGAAAAAGTGAAAAGTTTTAGAGAGTACATGTTTAATTCATTAAAAGTTAATTTTTTGAGTTTAATATACTAATATGACCATTATATAGTTACGCGTAAGTGATACATATTTGTTAAATGTAAATATATATTTAATATTTAAACGGACCATATAAATTCTCGGTAAGAGGGAAACTTGCCACAAAAGAGTATCATAATTATTTTTCGAGAATACTCATCACAAATTGTCACAAATAGATGATCCACATTAGTAAAGGGAATTTTAAACAGAATATTTTAATTGGAGTAGGAGTGAATCATTTAAACTCTATGCGAATATTTTGTTTGATATATTTGTAATATAAATAAAACAATAGACCAATGGATTTGAGACTTATACGACTCTTTACATTATTTTTAATATTGTTAGTGACTGGAGTATTCTGGGGGCCTTGGATTGCCTTGCATCGCTCTTTGCACATTTTTACCAAGGAAGAATTTATGAAGATTACCCATGCCATGGCTGATAACTTGGAGAAACCCATGCGGATACTCATGCCCTTATGTATTTTGTTTTTGGCTATATCTACGTTTTTATATTCCCACAAATACAATTTTGAGTTTGCATGCCAGTTGGGTTCATTGGGTTGTATGATACTTACACTTATAATTACATTGACTATTGAACTACCCATAGTAAAGCAAATAAAACAGTGGAACCAACAAACCGTTCCTGCCGATTGGCAAGTCATTCGAGATAGGTGGCTGAGGTTTCACACCCTTAGAGTATTCCCAGCGATGATTAGCTTTTTGCTCTACGTACTCTCTATTCTGTTTTAGTGTTAAACACATTTCTGTATGAAGGAAACGCTACTGTACGAAGCTTCGATAGATGAAAAGCCTATCTTGAAGAATTTATTGGAATTATATGTATATGATTTCAGTGAGTTTAATCAAATGGATGTGAACGCTGAGGGGACTTTTGGTTATCCAAGTTTGGACGCGTATTGGATACAAGAAGGATATTATCCCTTTCTCATAAAGACCAATGGCCATCTCTCTGGATTTGCTTTGGTGAAAGAAGTGTTTGAAGATGGTGCTAAAGTGTTTGTGGTGGCGGAGTTTTTTGTGATGAGGAAATACAGGACCAAAGGCATTGGACAATTCGTGGCGCATCAGTTGTTTGATCGGTTTAGGGGTCTCTGGCATGTTTCTGTTAGAAACTATAATAAGCCGGCATTGATCTTTTGGGATAAAACCATTAAAGCTTATGCCCTTGATCATTACAAGATCCTACAAAAGCCATTATGGGAAGGGCTCGTTTATGCGTTTGAGAGCAGAACCTATTGTGTTGAATAATGAAGATGAGACTATTCTACTGTCCTTGGATTTATAGGTAATTTTCCCGTCAGGATGTTTTCGAATGTCTCATCTCCAAATTTTGAATTGGCTATTTTTGAGTAGAACCGAGATTTACTTCATGTTTCGTTTGAGGCTTTCCTGTGGCATTGGGTTTTCCTTTACCATTGGAAATTAAGCTTCGTAAGCTGTTTTGTATGTAATTGGTCCAGCCATCCCTACAAATGTCATAACATTCATACTCTGGCACTAAACCTAAATGTATGAAGCGGATTCGTGTCTTGTTATCTTGCTTAGAAATGTCAAACACAACTTTTGTACCTGTCCATTCCGTTGTGTCTTTTGTGAACTTAAAATAGTTGTCAATGATCTGCCAAACCACTTTTTCGTTGGGTATAAGCTCTATCACCTTTATCTTGCAGAGATGTACATCTTCGTAGTGATATTTAAACTCCTCGTTAAGTTGGTCTGTATTGCCCTCAATTTCCTCTGACCACCAGCCACGAACGTTATTGATGGCATCAAAAGCTTCTTTTGGAGTTTGGTCTACTAAAATCGTAGTTGTAAAATCTTGAGTTTGCATAGTCATTTTTTATGATTGATTTATTGATGTTACTATTACTCTAGGTGTCGCTAGCGTTTAATATAGCTATTGAATATTTGGCAAATTTATGATTCGATCAGCACTTGGCCAGGGTGTAAAATGGACTTTCTTGTGGGTTCATTTGGACAGAAGTTATTTTTTGCTAAACAGATCACACATTTGCCAAGTGTGCTGTTGAATTTTTTAACGAACTCTGCTTTTCTGCTGAGTTAGTAGAAGAAGATGACGAAGAGTAAAGTTTTCTGGTAATATGTTCAAATTTAATTGCAATGTTTTGTTTTCCATTTACAATGTTCGATTGTAGTGTTTACATTGGTAGGGCACTCTATTTGGGCTTGTCGATTTTTTAATTTAAATTACATAAATGATCCGATTACAACATTACAAACTTCTGAGTATTCAAATAGCTTTGTGTTTGAGCTATAATACTGTTTTGGCGCAGCCTAAAATTCAAAATAATGCGACGGTAGAGCAAATCGCTACGGGCTATAAGTTTTTGGAAGGGCCTCTTTGGGTAGATGGTCTAGGTTTACTATTTTCAGATATGCAAGGCAATACCGTTTACTTGAGATCAGCGAGTACACAAGCCATTACCCCTTATTTTACGCCTTCAGGGGGAGGAAATGGTTCCTGTTTAGATCTCCAGGGTAACATTTTGCTGGCTCAGCAAAACAAACGTACGGTAGCCCGTATTGTAAAAGGAGTTGAAACCACTGTGGCGTCGACTTATGAAGGGAAAAAACTCAATAGCCCCAATGATATTATTTTAAAATCTAGTGGCTCAGCATTTTTTACAGATCCACCATACGGGATCAATGCCAGCCAAGAAGAATTGGGCTATTACGGGATTTTCAGATTGAGTACCTCTGGAAAGTTGAAGGTCTTGGATAAAACACTTAAGAAACCTAATGGTATAGCTTTTTCCCCTGACGAGAGTAAACTCTATGTGAGCAATACTGAGGAGAAGGTTATCTACAGCTGGGATGTGGTAAATGATTCTACGCTTGCAAACAAACAGGTGTTTTTCAAAATGAACTCTAGTGCTCCTAATGGGGCAGATGGTTTGACGGTCGATGAAAAGGGTTACCTATATTGCTCTGGTCCTTTGGGTATTTGGGTAGTCTCGCCTAACAAGACCATCGTGGACACGATCTTAGTGCCTGGCCAAGTGACCAACTGTACCTTTGGCGATGCGGATGGCATGTCGTTGTATGTTACCGCTGGGGCATCTTTGTATCGTGTTAGGAATAAAACGATTACCGCTGTTGATGAATCAGTTTCTGCTGAGGCTGCCGTATTGGGGCAAAACTATCCCAATCCCATTCATCAGACTACAATGATTCCAGTAGAACTTAAAACATCTGGATATTTGCATCTTGAAGTCACTGACGTATATGGTAAACAAGTAGCTAAATTAGCTGAGGGTGCTTATAGTGCAGGTGCTTATGAATATACCTGGAATCGTGAAGGATTGGGTTCTGGATTATATATGTTGAATTTAAGAGTGAACAATCGCTTGTATACAAAACTGTTAATGGTAGATTGAGATTAAGGATTGCAAATGTTGTAAATGGCATAAATCGTACTTTTGGCAATTGCAAGTAAATAATTGAGCAAACAAAAGGCTGAGTTTCACAACTCAGCCTTTTTACTTATTCATAGTTGGTTTGCTTTTATTTATTTCATCACTTTAAATACGTGTGTTTTATGGTTGGCTGATACTTTGATGGTGTATATTCCACCAGCCTCATGTTTGCCAAAGTCATCGAATGAATAATGTGAGTGGTGAGTAGTATGTGAGGCTACTTTGTGACCACTTGCATTGTAAACTTCTATTTTCTTTTCGAAGTTATCGTACGTGTAAAGTACTGGATGTTGCTCATTGTGAATATGTGTTGGGTATAGTTCATAACCACCTTCCACTTCTACATCTGAAACATCAGTTACTACAGCCTCTTGTGCAACTCTTACTAGTGAAATTCTTTGCGCGTTGCCATCAGGTACGATGCTTAGTTTTGTACCTACTGCGATATCTGTCATTACACCAGTTGCTTGATCTTTGATTTTTAATGCACCACCAGTGTTCATGTCACCTACTATTTTAATGACCTCTACATTGAAAACAGTCGCAGATGGAGATTCCATGTAGATCGGTACTTCAAAAGCGGGCACATTTTGTATGGCATTGATAGCGTATGAGATGGTTTTACTTGCATCTTTGGTATAAATGTTTATTTTGGTGTTCAACATTTTGAGCGCGCTGAGGTTATTTCCTGAGCCGTCATCAAATCTAACTGTTGTGTAATCTACATCACCATTTTGGTTAGAAACTTTTAAGGTTATATAGCTAGCAGTTTGTGCCACTCTGAAGTTTGCTTTTGCGAAAGTATTAGTATTTACTTTGGCGTTTTCAGTAACAGAAAGTACTGGACTCGCCGCGTTAGCTTTTACAAAGAATCCTTGTCCAGAAGGAATGATACCGCCATTATCTCTACCATCGGATGAGATACCGCTAACGTAAGCATAATAAGTAGCAGTGGTTGGATTCCACATGTAAAGTGCCGCATCCATATGAGCTTTTGTCCAAGATGCGTGATCCCAGTCGATAGCAGAAGGATAAGGGTTACCGACAAGGTTCCATCCTTGAGAAGCTGTAGCTGTGTAGCCTACATTGAAAGATACGTTTCCTGTTACAGGGCTTCCTTTCATGACCAAAGTAACGGCTTCAGCAGCAGGATATACCGTAGTTCTTTTGCCAGGGACGAATAGATAATAACCTTTGCCAGGAGCAATGTTGGTGTTGATAGAAGTAAAGGATACAAAACATTTGCTCAATGAACTGGTGCGTGATTCCACATACTCTTTGATGGTAGAGATCGAAGTGTTCGGTGCATCAAAACCACTCGCCACTGGTCCAGCGATGATCACACTATCTTTGAAGGCTGCTGCTGTAAGATCTCTTACCGGAGAAGCTATATATCTGATACCTCTCACTGCGCTGTTGTAGCGTTCTACCTTAAAGTTAGAAGCATTGCTAATCGTTCCAGAAACCACTCCCAAGCTTGCAGTACTATCAGTACCATCCGCGGCAATTTTAGACTTAAGCAATACGGTACGACTGTTCATGTCAAAGGTACCTGCTGTTATTTTAAGTACACCACCTCTTCTGATGGTAAGGTCTGTACCACTTGCTATGCTAAGTGTAGATGCGCCTGTTTTTTCCAAGTTGTAGAAATATTGTATAGAATTTCCTGCGATTGTTTGAGTGCCAGAGGCTGCAGTGAACTTCACATTAGTACCATCATTAGCGATGAAAGTACCAGTACCTGTCCAATTGCCTGCAACATTAAGTGTAGCTCCATTTGCCATGCTAAGACTTGCACCTGTTCCAATTTCTATATTCTTCACATTTGCAGTGATTGCGCTGATGATAGGGTTGTTACTAGTGCCACTACTGATGGTTACATTGTCAGATGCTGTAGGTACTGCATTGCCACACCAGTTGCTTGTAGTGTTCCAACTGTTACTGGTTCTTCCTGTCCAAGTATAAGAACCTGTATTGATTTGTTTACTAACCGCATTACTTGTTGATTGACAACCACCTGAAGTGACTACTCTGCTGTACCATGTGTTTGCACTGAGCGAACTTGGGGTGTAAGTCGCTGATGTAGCACCAGAAATATTGCTAAAACTTGAGTTGTTGCTGCTTGATTGCCATTGGTAAGTATAAAATCCGTTACCACCTGATATTATAGCAGTTGGTGTCATTGTGCTAGGTGTTATGCCAATACAAATTTGTTCATCGCTGCCAATGGTGTTGTTGGTAATACTAGGATTTACAAACGCGACCACTGCTGCTCTAGACGCTGATACGCAACCATTGTCGATTGCACCTACATAATAAGTAGTGCTTACGTTAAGAGCAGGAGTGGTATAACTGTTGCCTGTATAAATTGCCGAACCTCCTGTAGAAGTAGTATACCACTGAACGGACCCTACGCTTGGTGTTGCTCCAAGATTAAGTACACCTGTACCACAACGGTTTGCGGATGATATGCTACTGATGGTAGGCAAAGGATTTATTGTTATTGCACCTGATACATTGCTAGTGACAGCGGAACAGCTTCCTGATATAATACAGTAATAATAAGCAGTACCAGTCGTTGATGATGATGGTGTAAAGCTTGCAGATGTTGCGCCAGTAACTAAAGTGCCATTACTATTCGATGCTGTCGTATTTTTGTACCATTGATAGGAGATGCCTGAGCCTGAAGCGGTAACAGACAAATCAGTTGTTGTGCTTCCAGAACAGATGGTTTGTGCACCTACTGAGGGCTGGGTAGTAATACTGGGGGATGACTGTACGGTGATTGTTGTTGTTGATGAATTGCTGCAACCATTAACGTTTTTTACTACCGCAGTGTAAGTATAGGTGCCAGAAGTTGCTATAGTTGCTGATGTGTTTCTCGTAGTGCTAGATGAGAGCCCTGTGCCCATCCAAGCGTATGTAACATCAGTGCCACCATCAGGTACGCTCATTGTAAATGATGTATTTGGACATACTGAACTTGTGCTTGGTGTGATGGTAGCATTGGTAGACGTGTTACATGAAACCGCACAGGCAACTTCTACGATATTCCATTTTTGGTTATTACCACCATTGTCTCCCCACTGAATCAGGTTTATTCCATCGTCAGTAGATCCCCATCTCACATCCCAATATAGTCCTGTTTGTTTGTTGATAATGTTATATAAACCACTAGAGTTTACGATATTCCATTGTTGGTAACCAGCTCCTGAATATGTGTTTTGAGTGATAAAAGTTTCCCATGTACTAGTGCCTCCTGCTATTTCGGCAGAAAGTCCACTATTAACATTTCTAATCTCGTAATAAGAACCAACCTGATTAAGCTTCCATTGTTGATGAGGTCCAGAGGTATATGTTTTTTGGACCAAGTTGGCACCAGAAACACTAGAATTATTCTCTGTTTCGATGATTTTTGAAGAGTTGTATGACAAGATGTTGTAACATTTTGTAGGATCTAAACATGTATTGTTAAAAACTATACTGCTAGAGTTGTTGACAGAGCACGATGTTGCAAGGCTGTTTCTTACTCTAATGTTGTAGGTGCCATTGCTCAATCCAGAAAATACATTGCTTGTCTGAAAAGAAGTACCCCCGTTTGAACTGTATTCCATATTTGTACCTGTAGCGTTAACGGTAATTGTTCCATCTGATAAGTTAGGGCAAATGACAGGTTGCGCACTAGTAACGCTAGAGATAGTTGGAGTTGTATAAGTAGATATTGTTGTAGTCGCTGTCTGAACCGTGCAAGCACCTGAAGCAGCCATGGTGTAAGTGACAGTGTAGGTGCCTTGTGTGCTCGAGCTAGGTGTGATAGTGCCTGTATTAGGATCGATACTTAGGCCTGCATTGGCTGAATATGTCCCACCAGTTGAACCTGTTCTGGTAACTGTTACCTGGCTAGCAGAAGAACAAAAAGGACTTCCCGAGTACGCTATAGTGGCTGAAGGTCGGCTTGTTACCCCTATACTGATATTACTTGAAGTCGCATTGTTGCTCGTCCTGCAAGAACCACCTGAGATGCTAATGTTAGCCGTGAAAATGTCACCGTCTGAAATAGTGCTTGTAGAAAACGTGTTTGAAGATCCGGACTGAACAGATACATTGTTTTTATAAAACGTATAAGTGGTAGTGCCTGATCCTGTATTGGAAGCTGTTGCAGTAAAGGTAACGCTAGCGCCAGAGCAAATTGCAGTGCCAGAGTTAGAAGCCAAACTTACTGTTGGTGTTACGGTGCCTGTCACGGTAACCTTTACCAAGTTTGAGTTCACTATACAAGAGTTTCTTGTTACTCTTACCCTAAAGTTTGTTGTGGTGCTTAAAGAGCTAACATTGTAGGTAGAGTTAGTAGCTCCTGAAATATTCGTCCATCCATTTGTTGCCGTAGAAGATTGCCATTGATAAGAGATAGTGCCCGATCCGCCAGATACGCTACCAGAAGTAAGTGTAACAGAACCTGATCCGCAAGATACTGAGCTCACCGAAGAACTTGGTGTGCCCACCGACTGGGTACAACTAGAGGTTGGATAGCCACAAGGGCCACTCGCACATGAGCTTGTAGAGTTAAATACGGATGCACTGCCGCTTAATGTAGTAGAACCCGAAGTCTGTAAAGAGCCAGAACCTGTGATTTTTGAGCCATTACCGCCACTTAAATTACCATTGATGATTATATTGCCGTCAACCTTAATGTTATCACTGTTGTTTTGATTGCTCAACGAGCCGTTTACGATCATCGTAGCATTCGTGGCTAGTGTATTAAATTCGCTTCCATTGTTAAACTGTACTACAGTATGTGTAGCAACATTATTTGATGGCCCTACTACGATAAGCGCACCACTTGTGGCAGAGATCTGAGATCCATTTTGCGCAAGAAATGCGACGCCGTTGCTTCCGTTGTCTGTTACTGTTAAATTACCCTTGATGACGAGTTTGCCACCGTTTGCAATTGTTATAGTACCTACCGTTAAAGTTACTCCTGAATTGATTGTATAAGTACCGTTTGTAATCGTTAACGAAGTACAGGTCGTATTATTGCTTACTGTATAAGAACTACTTACAGTGCCACATTGGGCATTTAATTTGAAAGTAGCCGTAGCGAAGAACATTGCGATGGTCATGAAGTTGATGAATCGCGCTGAGAATGAAATCATTTTTGAGGTTTCCATTTTTAGTATTTGTTTGTTAGTTTCCATTGTTAATCTGTTTTTTAAAGGTGAGTGCGGGTGAGTTTCCATTGCTGTTTTTTAGTCCTATGCCATATATGTTTGCAAACGCGAGACCACTTGCTTGTGCCAAAGTTTTAGTTGCAGCAGTATTGGTGTAAATAATGCCATATAGCTGTTTTAAACATTGTTTTAATGGGATGAAATAATTTTTTAAAAACGATGGCTCACTTGTTTGGAAACCCAAAATTGTCCCAAAATTGGAAAATTGATATTGGTGTGGGAAGATTTCTGTACTTTGTTCGGTCT
>CAMFLX010000118.1 GCA_945957555.1 uncultured Cytophagales bacterium | reverse complement strand
TACCCCTACTGAGGTATTTGTAATCGTACTATTGGTTATGTTAGATACCTGTGTAGTTCGGTTGTATATTTTTGTTCGAATAACTCCATTTTTTAGAATCATGTATTCTACAGTCCAGTTGCCTGCCAAACTGGCGGCGGACGCATTTGGATTGTTTTTTCCAGTATTGGCAAAACCATCTTCCACTGATATTTTCAATCTATTGTCTAAAAAGGCTCTACTCAATCGCACTTTTAATGCATTGAGCCCATCAGCTCCTGCAGTGTTGAAATCAATATCAACCTGAAGATCCTCATCAACTTGACTCATCCATTTGTTCAATTCGTTCGAAAAGAATTCACTTAAACTGCTGGAAATGAGACTTCCTCCATTAATTGACGTTTCTTCTGAAAAACGACCAAGCATTACGAGACTAAATACTTGTCTATTGAGTTCTTGCTCGTTGGTTGCGATTCTGGTTTTAAAATCTTGTATATATATGTTGAGATCCGGAGGTGTTTGTTTGATTTCTATGCCGAGGCCTACATCAGGAGACATTAAATCTCCTGTAAGGGTAAGATTGACAATACTAGGATACCGTCTTTTTAGTAAAATAGTATCTTTTTGGTTGTTAATGCCTAAATGTCCAACAATTGGATAGAGCGAGGCCTGTTGTTCATAGATTGCTTTTACATCTAATTTACCCCCATAGGGGTCACCGATCCACGTAATTTTACTGCCCGGTTTTATATTAAAATCTTTATTAATTACATTAAGCATTGTGAAATTATATCTGCCGTTGTCAAAGACATAATCGCCATACATATTAAAATCTCCTTTTGTGTCAATTTCGAGAGTTATTTTTCCATTGCCAGTGCCCCTAATGATATCTCCGGATTTTTGATCAAATATGATTTCATTATATGCCTCAGGTGTAATGAAAAGGTTGAGTTTCATCTTTATTCCGGAAGTATTAAGCACTTGTTTTTTATGTAGCTCATTTAGCAAGGCCGATGATGAAGCATCTTTTCTGTTTACAAAGCTTATATAGTTTTCACGTGTAACTTTTGAGATTCCTCCAATAGGAATATGAAGCTTGGTTCCTGAAAGACTAGTTAAATTACCTTCAATACTGATATCATTTAATGGCCCGTATATTTTAATGTCACCAGCGACATATGCCTCCCCATTATAAATATCATTGTCTTTGATAGAAGTGCTTAGCGCTTTTACTGATTTGCTGTCAATGGAGAGGTCTAGTTTGTAGTTGTTGAAATATTCATGAAAAAGCCCTCCTGTAATTGTGGCCTTATTCTGGTTTTCATCATAAACATTTGCCTCTATTACTCCAACCATATTGTTTGTGAATTCTAGATAGTCTTCAAAACTGTATTTTGTATTGAGGTAATCAACCCTGAATTGTCCTTTATTTATTTTGACTCTTCCTTGAGTCAGAGGTTTATTGAAGCTTCCCTTAATAGATATTTCTCCATTGGCTTTACCAGAAATGTCGGTCAAGATTCCATTCATTAAGGGTTCAATGATTCCAATGTCCGTATTAGAAAATCTCCCCTTGAGAAGAAGTTGTTCTTTTTGATAAGGATAGATTTTCCCATATATATTAATAGCTTTTTGATTGTTTTTTATAAGATCTAAATTTATGTCAAGATTTTGCTCATTATCAGTCCATTTAGCTGAGCCAATGACATCTCCGTAGTTTGATTTATCTAAAGTTAAATTTTTGAGAAATAAATTGCCATTAATAATAGAGCTTTCATAAATGTTACTGACAAGGAATTTGGTATTGAGGATTCCTCCTATATCAAAGCCCAATAGAGGATTTAAAATGCTGATTTGTAAGTTTGAAATGTCGATCAAGAGCTCTTTAGTCTTGTCACTACTGATTATCCCATTTATAGCAATTTTTTGTGAATCAGATTTGAAATCTATATCCTTAAATATAAATTCATTATTTTTATAGGTAATCAAGTTGCTATCACCAAGGGACCAGTGCCTTGAAAGTATGCCAATCTTTTCATTGCTAAGATGAATTGATGATGAGGAGAGGTTTTTGTCGAATAAAAGTAGCCCAGAAAGGCCAATATCAATCTTGTTTTTTGTCTGGGATGTAGCCACATTGAATTTTAGTGAGTCTTGTAGCCAGTCACTAGTGAGCGATAAGCTGTCCAAGACTTTAATATTATTATACTTATAGTTTTTAAATGATAAATAAGCTTCATTATCGATCATGTCATTGAATAATGGTTTCGATGATTTCATGTCGAATTTAATATCAGAAAAGTCATGTTTTTTATATTTTAAGTTAGATATTTCGGAGTTTATATCTAGCTTAAAATTCTCAGAGATATTGATTTTACCAGTGATCATTACATTTTTATTTATTTGGAGATCAGGCAGTATGAGATTGGTTAATTTGTTGAAATCTTTTAGGTGTGCGGAGAATGAAATGTCCTGATAGGATTTCAAATAGGTTTTCTTTTTTGAGGCATAAAGTTTTTCAGAATGCTCTTTTTGATTAACGTAGTAGTCATGGTACTCATGATATAGAAGCCGGAGTTCCTCAGTAATTCTGGAGAACATAAAATTGCCATTAGCTGAGAAATCAATAATATCAGAGTTGAAACTGAATTCTCTGTTATGTTCGGTTTTTTTTGCATTGATATTAATATTTGAAAGGTTTAGTTTTTTTGCCTCATGCTCTATTTGTATGTTATTAATATTGATTTTTCCAGTTAGATCGTCAAGCTTTAAGCCTTTAAAATTAAGATTTACGATAGCCGAAATGCTAGTCTGTGTATTTAATATGCCTAATGCCTTTAGGTCTATTTTTTGTAAACTGCCACTTATTACGAATTCATTTATATTCTTGCTTAGGTCAAAGTGTCCATCAGCGGTAAGGGTAACGTTTGAGTCTTTAACGTCAATAAATCCTGAGAACTTTTTCTTAGCCCAAAGAGCGTCTGTCTCTATATTCCGTATCAGACGATTTTCGATACTCACATCGTTTATGTGTGCTTTAAGTTTTACTTCAGAATGTTCTGGATCAAATCCATTTCCTTCTATATAACCCTTCAGGTTTATCTTTTGGACTCTTTGTTCGTTGTTGGTAAGTATACCTAAGTCTAGATCATGAGTGGCAATTTCACCTTTGAACAGTTTGACTCCTTTCTTGCTATCAATTTTAAGATTTAAGTCAGTGTCCCAGTTGCCAATACTAGATTGGTATTTGGCTGAAGTAACGAAGTCGGTAGGGAAGCCGATGATAGTCCCTTTTGCTTTTAAGTATTGAAATTTATCAAATATATTGTCAAAGTCCGAATTGGAGTATTGCTTTACATCTGATTTAACGAGGTAAGAATCTTTTAATTTTAGGCTGAAGTAAGTTTCCCAAAACTCAGGTAAGCCGTCAAAGCTTAGGTCTCCGTCAAAATAACTATGAGTGCCGAATCTTAGCTTTGAGTTTTTTAAAGAAAACCGATCGACAGTGCCTTTGATATAGCCGTTTACCCTCCAATAGTCATAGAAATTGGTTAAATACGTGTCAAAAATGGCTAGATCCTTGGTGTGGAATGAACAGTTTTTAAGGTTACCTTCTATTTTGATTTTGTGGTTAAAATCGTTAAAATCTCTGTATCCGTCAAATTTCATGACTAAGGAATCTCTTACAATACTATTCCCAATATGTGCATCCAACTGATGCATCCTTATGCTGTTGTCTGTAATTCTAAGGAACGAACTGATTTCGCAGATTTCAATATTGGTCTTTTTTTCTGTCCCACTAAGTTTGTGTAAAAGAATATCAACAGTATCGGCTATAAGTCTAAAACCGCTCACATCTCCATTAATATGACTGAATCCGAAGTGGTAGTTGTCAAAACCTTCTTTTCGAATCGGTTCGGTGTTGTCATCAAAAGTGAAGTAACTGTTTTCTAGGGTAACTTTTGCAATGTTAAAAGATGTATATTTCTTTTTTCTTGTATTAGGATCAGGACTTTTTGTTAATTCTAATATGATATCTGAAAAATGGGAAATATTTATTTCATTAGTCGTGCCAATATTTTTTACAGTAACTGTGGCTTGGTTAAGGGTAACGTTTTCAATTAGAATTCGGTACGGCATATAAATTGTTTTGAGATCAAAATCTGCCTGAACTTCCTTGATTGATATCATAGGGAGATTCTCGATATCATAGATTGTCACATTTTGAAGAGATAGTTGATCTATCCAATTAAGATCAACATACCCAATTGTAACCTTATGTTGAAGTATATTTGATATTTCTTCAGATGCGTATTGTGCAACTTTTGTTTGGAAATAAGGCAATCGTAAAATGATAAGTATTATAATGAATAGAGCTAGAAGACTTATCATAAACCATTTTAAAGGTTTAAGTATAAACTTTTTTGTAAATTGCCAATATTTATTCTTTTTATCTGTCAAATGTCTGGATATATATTAGCAATAGAATCATCCTGCGATGATACCAGTGCGGCTGTGATTCATAACGGCAAAATACTTGCCAATATTGTTGTAACTCAGCAAATACATGAGCAGTATGGTGGAGTTGTTCCAGAATTGGCTTCAAGAGATCACCAAAAGAACATAGTCCCTGTAGTTATGCAAGCGTTGAATCATGCAAATATACAAAAAAAACAACTCGCTGCTGTTGCCTACACAAAGGGACCCGGCTTATTAGGGTCTCTATTGGTGGGTAGTTGTTTTGCAAAATCACTAGCTCAGGCATTGGAACTACCCGTTTTAGAGGTTAACCATATGCAAGCGCATATTCTAGCACATTTTATTGAGGAGCCTGTGCCTAAATTTCCATTTTTATGCCTTACCGTAAGTGGGGGGCATACTCAGATCGTTAAAGTTAATTCTCCGGTAGATATGGAGGTTATCGGTGAAACCCAAGATGATGCCGTAGGGGAGGCATTTGATAAGTCGGCAAAATTATTGGGAATACAATATCCCGGAGGGCCGATGTTGGATAGAATTGCAAAAATGGGAAACCCAAATAGGTTTGTGTTTCCTGATGTGGAAATGAAAGGTTACAACTATTCTTTTAGTGGGATAAAAACTGCTATACTATATTTCTTACAACAGAATATTCAAAAGGATCCAACTTTTGTGGAAAATAATCTTGCGGATATTAGTGCTTCGATTCAATCATGTTTAGTTGAAATTTTGTTAAAAAAACTTAGAAGGGCCTCAAGAGAACTACATGTTAATGAGATCGCTATCGCAGGAGGCGTTGCTGCAAATTCTTGGCTTAGACTTAAGCTTGATGAAGAGTCAAAAAAGAATTCATGGAGCGTCTATATACCTAAATTAGAATATTGTACCGATAATGCAGCTATGGTAGCTATGGCAGCACATTTTTTGTATGATAATAAGAGTTTCGGTACTCTATCTTCAAGCCCATTGCCTCGCTGGTCATTGAATTGTTAGACATTTATATTTTGGTATTTAATTTGATAAGATAATTACAATTTAATATTGAATTAGTTATATTTGTCAAAATTTAAAATATGAAAAAGTACATCTTATTGATTACGGCATTTTTTACAATGTCATTGGTAGCACAAAACAATGTGGTCGTTAAAATTGGTCATACTGAAATTGTCGATGTTGCAGGTGCTAATGCGCAAATTCTTACGAGTAGGGCTACTACTTTTTTGAAGTCTAAAAAAATTGATTCAAAAGTTGCAGGGATCAATATTACTGGCATAGGTTCGTTTACTGTTTCTTATCCAAGCGTGAAGAAGGGTATGACAGAGTCGGGCTATGTAAAGTTTTTTGTAAAGATTTTGGTGAAAGATGGGAAATATAAAATTGATTTGAGCGACTTTAAACATGAGGGTATAAAGGGGCAAAGTGCTGGAGGTTCAATAGATCTTGAGAAACCGGTGTGTGGCGAAACTCAAATTTCTAATGCAGCTTGGGTTAAAATCAAAGAGCAAGCCCAAGCACAGTTGAAGTCATTTGTTCAAGAATTGAAGAATAACATGGATAATCCAGCCAAAAGTACTCCTGCGCCAGCTGATTTTTAAAAGAATTATTTGATATTGTAATGAATAATGAATTTTTGATGGGCCACAGTTTGCTGTTGGCCCATAGTTTTATAAAAACTACAGGTTTAATATTGTGTGATTTGTCTACAGGCACAGAAGTTGTACAATATTTGTATAATGCACCTTTTGCTTTGGTCTCTCATGGTGTAGAGGAGGATCCTATTTTTAATTATGGAAATGTGAAGGCTCAGGAATTGTGGGAGATGAGCTGGAACGAGTTCGTTAAAATGCCATCACGGAGTTCTGCAGGAATCTTGGAACAAAAGGATCGCGATGCTTTACTTCGTGAAGCGAAAGAGAAGGGATATGTTGGTCAGTATTTTGGTGTGCGAATTAGCAAGTCGGGCAAAATATTTGAAATTCAAGATACTGTATTGTGGACCTTATACGATGAAAATAATGTATATAAAGGACAAGCTGCTTTTATACCAAGATGGAGGTTTTTGTAGTACTAAAATTATTATTTAAGTACTTTTGTAAAGTTAATTTGGTTGTTTTGTGGATAGTTTAGTTGGCCTTAATGTTATGATAAAGAAAGTCTCAAGTCTATTAAAAGTTTTGTGGTTAACGATGTTATCGTCTTGTTTCAGTGTAGTAAGGTCTAATCCTGGTGATACGGCTGCAAATGCTGTAAGCCAATCGATCTATGAATTCAAAATGAAGGGTTTGGATGGGACGGAGGTGGATTTTGCACAATTTAGGGGTAAGAAGTTGTTGCTGGTAAATGTGGCATCTGAATGCGGGTTTACGCCACAGTATGAAAAACTTCAGCAATTGCATGAACTTTATGGAGGAAAAGTTGTAATAATCGGTTTCCCCTCCAATAATTTTGGTGGTCAAGAGCCCGGTACTGACGGTGAAATTGGTGCCTTTTGTAAGAAGAATTATGGAGTAACTTTTTTGATGATGTCAAAGATATCTGTAAAAGGTGCTGATGTGGCTCCATTATATCAATGGTTTGCAAGCAAGGCTCTTAATGGATGGAATGATAAGGCTCCAACATGGAATTTTTGTAAATACCTGATCAATGAACGAGGTGAAATTATTAATTTTTTTGGATCTGCAGTGGATCCTTTAGGAAGAGAGATTATCGATGCAATCAACAAATAAGATAAAAATTTGGATTTCCACGTTTAGGTTAAGGACGCTCCCTCTTGCTCTGGCAAGTATGCTTGGTGGTGCCTATTTGGCAAAACTTCACCATTGTTTTGATACAGTGATTTTTGTACTTAGTTGTCTTACCACTGTTTTGTTGCAGGTACTTTCTAATATTGCGAATGACTATGGTGATGCCGTAAATGGGGCAGACAATAATGGTCGCCTAGGACCTCAAAGAGCTGTTAGTTCAGGACTTATTAGTAAAGATCAGATGAAGATAGCGATTATAATATTTGTGGCCCTTAGTTTATTTTCGGGGACATGGTTGCTTTGGCAAAGTTTTAAAAATATTGATATTAGATTCGTCTTCTGGTTTATTATTGGTGTATTGGGGATTTTAGCTGCTATTAAGTATACTGCTGGGGCAAATCCATATGGTTATAAGGGATTGGGTGATTTATTTGTATTTATTTTTTTTGGCCTGGTGGCACTTGTAGGCTCTTTTTTCCTTTATTATAAAAGTTTTCATTGGCATACATTGCCACTAGCAATAGTATTTGGGTTGCTTTCTGCTGCGGTTTTAAATGTGAACAATATTAGGGATATTGAAACCGATATTAAGGCAGGGAAAAACACCCTTGCTGTAAAGTTGGGTAAAAAATCTGCAATCATTTATCAAATTTATATAATAATCATTTCGGCTGTTATTTTGGTGACATTTTTATTTGTTTATAGTGGAATGTCTTATGTTTTTATAGCATTGGAAGTGTTGTTGTTTTTCTTTGTCTTGGTTAAGAATATATCCCTTTTTGTCTTATTGGATGCTGAAAAACAGACAAACGTGTTGAAGTTGACAGCAATGGCTACATTTGGGATTTCTTTTATTTTAATTGTATTTTCGTAAAATATTACAATAAAAAATTTGTTGACTAAAAAATTACCCTTATATTTGTATCGATAATAGGTTAGTTTAGGGTTTAATTCATAATAGGACCTCAGTTTTCTGAGGTCTTATTTTTTTGCCATTTACTCAAGATTTAGTAGCACTTAATTGATTTAGGGTGTTAATAAACTTTTTACACTGTAATTTTGTATTAATAAAAACGATAAAGTTTTTTCATGGTATTAGGTTAAGTTGTATTAATAGTCAAGCACACTGTATTGTTAACTACAATGACGGTGTGCCTGATTTTAAAAGATGAATTCCTAATCGTGATTTAACACAAAAATTTCAATAGAAATTTATTTAGTTCCACAATTACTTTATGCAGAGAATTTTTCATCAAAACTTGAGCTCAATTAAGTCTACTTAATTCTTGCATAAATTTCGGCTCCAAAATCCGGATCATATTGTAATTATGGGTTTCATAATGCAGTCTTTTGAGATTTCCAGGTTTAATTATTGATCCCCCAGTAGTAGCTCCCGTCAATATATATTTCCTTTTTCCAGATAGGGGCTTCGGTTTTGATTTTATCAATGATAAATTGGTTTGCTTCGTATGCATTTGCTCGGTGTGAATGAGCTGTGATGACGACAACTGCGCTTTCGGAAATTTCTACATTGCCAAGCCTGTGTTGGGCATATGCATACTCTAAGTGGTATAATGTGATAGCGTCGTTTATGATGTCAGCTATCATCATATCTGCCATGGGTTCATGTGCTTCATAGCTGATGCTTTGTACATCTTTGCCCTTGTGGTGGTTTCTTACTTCTCCGCTAAAAAGTACTATTCCGCCTGATTTTGGATTGTGTGCAAGACTTAGTTGCTGGGCAATGTCAATTGTCGAATATGTAAGGTGTTTTAAAGTCATCATCCTCCACTTGATGGTGGTATTATTGCTATTGTATCATTGCTTTCCAATATGAATTCCTCGGTTATAAATTTGTTGTTTACGGCAAATCTACATGAGTTTAATACTGGTTCGGCATCGTTATTTAATGAAATCAAATGTTTTTTGAGTTGGGTACAGTTTTTTATGAGATCATCGTTGATCTGTAACGTCGAAGGGAAATATTCTTTTAAAACTGCAAAAACAAGTATTTTCATGTTTTATTTGTTTGGTTAGCCACCTATAGCTAACATGCTAAGCATACTTCCTTTGAAAGAATCATTTTGTTTCTGTTTGAGGGCAATATGGAGTTTTTGTCTGAGTATTTCCTCATTGTTAAAATCTTCAGAAATATCTATAGGTTGGTTGTCACTTAAGCATCCATAGATGTTACCAGAAATGTCAAGTCTAAGGCGGTCACAGTCAGAACAAAAAGGTTCGCTTTCGTTTGCAATGATTCCGAATTTGTACTTATGATTGTTTAAGCTGAAATAATTGGCGGTTGAATGTGGAGTTCTTATGTCTTTCGTGATTGAATACTCTGATTTTATAGATTCTAGAATCTCATGTTCTGAGAAATAATATTTTTCGTGTTCATTACTAAATAAATGACCCATCTTCATGAGCTCAAGGAACCTTATTGGTATATTTAGTTTGTAGGCGTAGTTGAGTAGGTCGATTATTTCATGATCATTGATTCCCTTGACGATTACTGTATTTAATTTTATATTAAAGCCTTTCTCTTTGCACTTTTCAATGTTTTCGAGGATTTTGTGGACCTTAGCTCTGTTGCTTATTTTTTTAAAAGTGTTCTCATTGGTAGTGTCAAGAGAAATGTTGAGGTGTTTGAGACCTGCATCATGCATTGGGTTGATTAATTTTTCAAGATTATAGCCATTGGTTGTCATCTTGATGTCTAATTGTAATGAACTTAACCCTTCGATGAACTCAACGAGTTGTGGATAGAGTGTAGGCTCACCACCGGTAAGTCTAATGGTTTTAAGATTTAATAAAAGATGTAGCTTTTTGACAATGTCGATGAGCTCGAGGTAGCTGAGTGCTTTTTTTTTGTAAAGAGGTTTTTTTTCGTTATTAGTTACACAATATACACAGCCAAGATTACATAAGCCAATAAGACTTATCCGCAAGGTTTTGAAAGTTCTATTGTGTGAGTCTATAATCATTAATGGGTATAAATACTTATTTTTATTTTATATTGTGCAAATATAATTGATTTGTGTCAAAATTGTTAAATACATGAAGGGGTTTGTGCTCTTATTTTGTTAGAGGTACTTTCTTCAGAATAGATTCCACTATTTGTCTAGAATTAATGCCGTCTGCTTCTGCTTCATAGTTTAGCAGGATCCTATGAGCTAGTACGTCTGAGGAGATTTCCTTGATGTCATCTGGTAACACGTAGTCTCGACCATTCATAAACGCCATGGTTTTGGCACCTCTATTTAAACTTATGGAGGCTCTAGGCGAAACTCCATAAGAAATATATTCTGCCTCATCCTTTAGTCCATAGTCTTTCGGTTGTCTTGTAGCAAAAACAAGTTCTATGATGTATTTTTCTAAAGAGTCAGAAATTTGTACTTTGTTTATTTCGGAACTAATCATGGATATGTCCTCTTTGCTGAGAATTGTTTTTGGGGAATAAGGATTGCCAATTGTGGACATTCTCCTCATTATTTCTAATTCTTCTTCTTTAGAAAGGTAGGAAATGTTGATTTTGAGCATGAAACGGTCAACTTGAGCTTCTGGTAAAGGATAAGTACCCTCTTGTTCTACAGGGTTCTGTGTAGCAAGAACGAGGAATGGTTTGTCAAGTTTGTACGTTTCCTCTCCAATAGTGACTTGTTTTTCTTGCATAGCTTCCAATAATGCGGATTGGACTTTTGCTGGTGTTCTATTAATCTCATCGGCAAGCACGATATTGGCAAATATTGGTCCTTTTTTTACTTGAAATTCTCCGATTTTGGGGTTAAAAATTAATGTACCTATTAAATCTGATGGGAGCAAGTCTGGAGTAAATTGGATTCTTTTGAAGTTTAAATCAAGAACTTGTGAGAGTGTATTAACCGTAAGTGTTTTCGCAAGGCCTGGCACACCTTCTAAGAGTATGTGTCCTCCAGTAAATAGACCGATTAGTAGCCTATTTAACATGTATTCTTGGCCCACGACTACTTTTGCTATTTCTTCTTGAACTTGTTTTATTTTATGTTGTAGTGTGATAGTCTCTATTTCTGACATATATAAGAGTATTAAAATAAAAAACCTTAATTGTTCAAAAATAAGAAATAATTACCTATACCAAGTTGTGAATAGATAAAATATATGTCTAGACTGGGGTGGGGTGAGTGTGGAATTAGTTCACTTTTGTTTCTAGATATTCGATGAGGTCTTCAATCTTGTATATAATATGCACATTGGGAGCGGTGTTAAGTTCTTGTCCAACGACTTGATAGCCAGTAGTTATTATTTTACAGTTAGGGAAATATTGAGAAATATTGTCAAGGTATTCCTGTATGGAATATTCGCTTGGAGAAGTGGTGAAGATGGTGAAAATATAATTAGGTTTTTTTTGGTCATAGGCTTCCTTAAGATGGGAAATAGGGAGATTTTGTCCCAGATAGGTCACATCATGGTTTCTGGATCTTATCAAATAGCTTCCGAATAAGAGGCCAAGCTCATGATATTCGCCTTCTGGCAAGTATAACATGAATGATTTGGTGTTTTGGTTGCGTGGGTTGACCTGACCGTCAAGTGCCACCATTATTTTTTTCCTTATTAAGTGGGAAATGAAATGTTCCTGAGAGGGGCTTATGGAACCCGTGAGCCATAATAAGCCAACTTTGTTTAGGAATGGGAAAACAATTTTGATCATAGTTGCTTCAAAACCATATTGTATTACACATTTTGAAATAACTTTTTCAAACCGTTCTTTATCCATTGATACCATGCTGTGAACGAGTGCATTGGTTTGCTCAGGGTGGCTAAAATTTCTATCTGTGATATTGAGAACTTCTTTTGAGATATCCTCATCTTTCATTTCGGCTATCTTAGATATTTTATAACCATTCTGGTTTAGCAATGAGATATTTAAGATTTTTTTGAGATCATCGTCGTCATAGAATCGAATATTTGTTTCCGTCCTTTTAGGATCTATAATTCTAAATCGTTGCTCCCATATCCTTAATGTATGTGCTTTTATGCCTGATAGAATCTCAAGATCTCTGATAGAATATATTCCCACAATATGATGTTTTTTGTTTTTAGTGTTTTAATTAATGATATTTAGAAACACTGTACTCAAAAACTAATTTGGTTTGAAATTGTTACTAAATTATATGAGAAAATTGCTTTGTACGAGTTTATGCTAATTCGATATGAAGAAGCGTAATCGATCTCAAAGACATGCCATTTTAGGCTCGATTTGAGATTGATTAGAAAGTCTAAGATGCTACTTTTCTTGATTTCTTTGCGTAAACCAATATTTTGTCCACACTTGATTGCGAGGGTTCTAAAAGTACATCATCCATGTCGGACATTAGATCAATCATCTCGCTGAAACATGAGAACGTTTTGTCATTGTTATCCAAGCTTTTCATGTACATTTTAGCTTGCATTGGTGATGATTCTTCATACACAAATTTAATTGTGTCAATTTGGGTAAAGCGTCTCTTCATAGGCCAACTTATTTACTTCTATTTGTTTACGTAAATTGTTGACCGCATACCTCATTCTGCCTAGGGCAGTGTTTAGACTGACACCAGTGAGATCTGCGATCTCTTTAAAACTCATGTCTGCATAATGCCTCATAAGAAGTACTTGTCGTTGTTCAAATGGCAAATTTTTGATCAACGATCTAAGGGCTACTCTTGTGTCTTCTTGTATTAAAAGAGACTCAGCATCTTTTTCCGCTTGTTTGTGCAGTTCGCTTACTGTTTCGTAGTTGTCAGGCATCTTGTAGAAAGGTAACCTTTCGTTTTTCCTCATATAATCTATGCAGACATTATGTGCAACACGTAAAATCCATGCTTTAAGCTTGCCCTCATCTTTATAGTTTCCTTTGGTAAGGATATCTACAAATTTGATGAAGACTTCTTGCATTAAATCTTCTGCTAAGTCTTTATCTCTCATCATTAAATATATAGATGAGAATACTTTTGATTTATACCTATGCACTAATACTGCAAATGATTTGTCACAACCTGTCAAATAGTTTTGAATTAGTTGCGAATCGGATAAATGACTGTTCTTCATTAAAAAAATTACTCTTTGTTGAGTAAAATTCAAATCATAAGCATTCTTGAGTTTTAAATTATATTATTAACGTTTAACAACATAAATTTATTGTGTGAAACTAAAATATTTTTATGTTGAGGTAGCGTATAAAGGCAAAAATAAATTATAAATGACTCATAAACAAATTTTTAAGGTGATTGGTTAGATAAAAAAATAAGTCCAGATCTGGACTTATTTTTTTATCTAACCAATATTAATTTGTTACTATTATTTAACAATACTTAATTTGATCATATTTGTTGGGTTGGTTTCGTCAATAGGCATTGAGCCTGTATTGACCACAACGTCCCCAGCCTTAAGGTCTCCTTTTTCTTTTAAGATATTGATGATGTCTCCAACCGTTTGGTCAGTGTTTTTAAAATCGTTAAAGAAAAATGCTTTTACGCCCCATACCAAATTGAGCTTGTTTACCAATGAAGTATCATCCGTAAACATATAGATTTTTGCTTCTGGTCTGTAGCTGGATGTTTTAAATGCAGTTAAACCAGATTTTGTAGTTCCAATGATAGCCTTAGCCTTTGAGAAACTTGCAAGTTTACAAGCTGAAGCTATTACAGCTTCGTTGTAATAGGTAGGCGAGTTAGGATCAAGTTCGTATTCTTTATTGAAAATGTTTACATTTTCCTCCACACCTTGAATTACTCTAACCATTGCTTGTACAGCTTGTATTGGATAGCTTCCTGAAGCCGTTTCGGCACTCAACATTACAGTGTCTGCTCCATCCATTACTGCATTTGCAACGTCATTAACTTCTGCACGAGTTGGGCGAGGGTTGGTGATCATGCTTTCCATCATTTGGGTTGCAACGATTACTGGTTTACCAACAACATTACATTTCTTTATCATCATTTTTTGAGCAACAGGTACGTCCTCAAAATTGATTTCAACACCCAAATCGCCACGAGCAATCATTAGAGCATCTGAATTTTCAATAATGGCATCAATATTTGCCAGAGCTTCAGGTTTCTCTATTTTTGCGATAACTTTTGCGTTTTTACCTTTGGTTTTAATGATACGCTTAATGTCTTTCATGTCCTCTGCTGTCCTTACAAAGGAGAGGGCGATCCAGTCAATATCATGTTCTAATCCGAAAAGTAAATCTTCTTTGTCTTTCTCTGTGAGTGAAGGTTCAGAAACGTTGGTGTTTGGTAGGTTTATACCTTTTTTTGATTTTAGTTTACCACCGTATATTACCTCACAATGTATTTCTTCCGTTTCTACTTTTAATACCTTAAGTTGAAGGTTCCCGTCATCAATAAGTATGTCGTCGCCTTTTTTTACATCTCTAGGCATTAGTTTGTATGAGGTAGAGATTTTTTTTGCATTACCGATTATTTTCTCGGTTGTAATGGTTATTTTTTCTCCTGGTATAAGGTCTACTCCATTGTTTTCAATTTCGCCAGTTCTTATTTTTGGGCCTTGTAAATCTTGAAGAATGGCGATATTGGTGCCATGTTTTTTGTTGATATTCCTAATGTTGTTGATCACTTGTAAGTGCACATCATGTGAACCATGTGAAAAGTTTAATCTGAAAATGTTAACACCCGCTTGTACAAGTTCCCATAGCTTTTCTTCTGTATTACAAGCTGGACCTACAGTTGCGATTACTTTTGTTCTTTTGTTTGGAAAAGTAGTCATTTATGTAAAATTAATGTATTTTAAAAAATTAAATTTTCCCTCGATTTTAGTACCTGTGCATCGAATTCCTCAACATAAGTAAATAATTCACTATGTTTTATGGGTTTCTTAATGTCCTGTCTGTCAAGTATATCTTCGTCTCCCTCAACAATCAAAAAGTAGTCATACTCTTTAAGCTCAGGAAGCAAATAGGGTTTCGTTATCTTGTCGCTTTCAATAGCTTTATTTCGAAGTAACCTGAAAGTTACATAATCTGTTTCATACAAATAGTTGCAAAATTTAACACTTGATTGGTTCTTGTATTTAATTTCTACGTCAGAACCTGATGCTAAATCAATATTTAACAATTGGTTCAAAGTCCATGCAACTTTGTACTCTTTATGAGGGGCTATTAAGCCAAAAAGAAGAAAATCATAATGATATTCTATTTCAAGTTTGGTAACTTTCATTCCTCAAAAATAATCCTGCAATATTAAAGAATACTCTTATGAATACAAAAAAATATTGCAAAAATTAAACTTTGGGATTGAGTATTTATTCCTAATTTAAGTTAGGTTGTTCTTCCTGATTACGGCTTGTCTGTGTTTAAATCGCATTTGTGCCTATATTCCATAAGTTTTGGTTGGCATATATATTTTAGGTGTTTTATGGTAGTCCTACAAAATGTAATTGATTATCTTGCGC
>CAMFLX010000117.1 GCA_945957555.1 uncultured Cytophagales bacterium | reverse complement strand
CCCCAGGAGCCATACACCTAGAGAAATACAATGTCTTCCCATCTTTTGAAATACAAGCAGAACCTTCATTGTAAGGGGTATTGATTTCTTCCATAAATTTGGTCTCATCCCATACACCATCAAATGATTTGGAGACATAAATATCTTCATTAAGCTGCGCGTTGGAAATATTTTGGCTCTTCTTTCTTCTGGAGCTAAAAATCATCGTATTGGCCTCCATGTTCAAGGTAGGCGCATAATCTTCCGATTTGGAATTCACAGCATCATCCAGCTTCAAAAAAACGCCACGAGGAGGTCTGAGGGTGTCAACGGCCTTTCTATATTCCACCAATTCATAATAAAACTTAAGCGGCACATACTTATCATCTACATTTTGTGCCAATGTGTCATAATTTATCTTCACTTGTGCCACATCAATCTTACCACGATGATGTTTTAATACCAGCCTATAAAAATAAATCGCATCATCTCTTAGCCCCATAAGCTCAGAGAGTTGAGCAACCTTCCAAAGTAACTCAGGTTCCGAGTAAAAATTCTTTATACCAAAGTGAAGTACGTAGTCTCTTAATTCAGGCAATAGCTTTACATAATTTCTCTCTTCCTCTAGCTTCTTTATATGATTCTTATGAGCCTGATTTTCATAGTACAAGATATGGTTTACGTTGAGAAATTGATACCTAAATTCAGGTCTTGAACCAGACATTTGCGTATCTCCAGAATCCAAAGATATGTGATCTGCTACCTTATAATTGTTCTTGTTCTTTTTTTGTGAAAAGGCAATGTTAACAAACACAAGTAATTGAAATACAATATAAAATAATATTTTCTTATTCATTTATGAGCAAAACGTACAAATATAATAAATAATTATCAAATACTTAAAAATCAATGTAACATGCTTAATTTTGAGGAAAATTGGCATAAGTATTGAATAATTCATATATTGAAATTTGATTAAGAACATGTATAAGGACGATAATAATATAAAATTAATGGCGCTAGGGTCTTTTTTGGAAGATGAAGGAGCTGAAATGATACCACTAATTAGCCCAGAAGAGGATGACTTTGTAAAAAAAATACCTGACACAATACCCATCCTGCCTGTCAAAAATACAGTTTTGTTTCCTGGTGTCGTCATTCCCATTACTGTAAGTAGGCAAAAATCTATAAAACTAGTAAAAAAAGCATATAAAGGTGATCGTGTACTTGGGGTAATCGCTCAATCGAAAGCCACCTCAGACGACCCTAATATAGATGACATCTACAAAATTGGTACAGTTGCACATATCTTGAAAATGCTTGTATTGCCCGATGGTAATACCACAATCATCATACAAGGTAAAAGCAAGTTTGAAATTGTCGAATTTACTCAGAAAGAACCTTTCATTACGGCTAAAATCAAAGTAATCAAAGATAATTTTCCTGCAAAGCTAAACAAAGAAAACAAGGCGTTGATTCAGTCGATCAAAGACTCTTCTCTAAAGATTCTGAAACTCAACCCTGAAATCCCCAAAGAAGCTCAGTTCGCTATCGACAATATAGAAACACCTAGCTTCCTTACCCATTTCTTGTCTTCAAACCTTAATGTAGAAGTTACTGAAAAGCAAGGCATTTTAGAAGTAAACGATGGTATAGAAAGAGCTCATAAACTTCTAGGTTTTTTGTTGAAGGAAATACAATTATTGGAAATCAAACATGAGATCAATAGCAAGGTAAACCATGACATAGACCAACAACAGAGAGACTACTTCTTGCGTCAACAAATGAAAGTGCTGCAAGACGAATTAGGTTTTGATACACCAGAAAAAGAAGTTGAAGGTTTGAGACTCAAAGCGCAAAGTAAAAACTTGCCAGGCCATGTAATGTTGCAACTCAACAAAGAATTAGACAAACTATTGAGGATCAACCCACAATCTGCTGAATACCCAGTAAGTTATAACTATTGTGAGCTCATTACAGATCTACCTTGGACGGAAGGTACCAAAGACAACTTAGATCTCAAAAGAGCTAAGAAAATTCTAGATACCGATCACTTTGGCATGGATAAAGTCAAAGAAAGAGTACTTGAATACCTAGCGGTAATCAAACTAAAACACAATTTGAAATCACCAATCCTTTGTCTTTATGGCCCTCCAGGCGTCGGAAAAACCTCTTTAGGTAAATCCATCGCTAAAGCATTGGGACGTAAATATATTCGTATGTCTTTAGGTGGTGTACATGATGAAGCCGAAATAAGGGGACACCGAAAAACCTACATCGGTGCTATGCCAGGTAGAATCATCCAAGGCATCAAAAAGGCCGGATCTAACAATCCTGTGTTCATCTTAGATGAAATAGACAAGGTAAGTTCCAACCACAGAGGAGACCCCTCTTCTGCACTACTGGAAGTGTTAGATCCAGAGCAAAATAGTACATTCTCTGACAACTATCTTGAACTTGACTTTGACTTATCCAACGTCATGTTTATAGCTACCTCAAACTCTTTGGACACCATCCATCCAGCTTTAAGAGACCGAATGGAGATCATTGAGCTTTCGGGTTATACTATAGAGGAGAAAGCTGAAATAGCGAAAAAACATATCATACCAAAACAAAAAGAGGACCATGGAATTGATGCAAAGGCTCTTAGTTTTGCCAATGATGCCATCATCAAAATTATCGACGGTTATACTAGAGAATCTGGCGTAAGAAATTTAGAAAGAGAAATTGGATCTGTTATCAGGAAGATCGCAAAAAAAATAGCCTCCGATGAACCTCATAAGAAAATCCTTAAGGCTTCAGACATAGTAGAACTCCTAGGTACTGAAAAGTTCGAAAAGGAAGATTACCAAACTTCTGATATCGCAGGAATTGTTGTCGGTCTTGCATGGACACCAGTAGGTGGCGATATCCTTTACATTGAATCGAGTCTCAACAAAGGTAAAGGCAAAATAACCGTTTCTGGCCAATTGGGAGATGTGATGAAGGAATCTGCTTCTGCGGCACTATCTTATCTCAAGGCTCATTCGGAAGATTATGGTATAGATCATAGAGTGTTTGACCATTATGATCTGCACATACACGTACCAGCAGGGGCTGTACCAAAAGATGGCCCAAGCGCAGGTATTACCATGGCAACGTCTTTGGCTTCGATCTACACCCAAAGAAAGGTTAAAAACAACCTAGCCATGACTGGGGAAATCACACTAAGAGGTAAAGTTTTACCAGTAGGAGGCATCAAGGAAAAAATATTAGCGGCAAAAAGGGCCGGGATTAACGATATTATCATGTGTTCCAAAAACAAAAAAGATGTCGATGAAATCGAAAAAAGCTATATCAAAGACCTCAAGTTTCATTATGTGGATACTGTTAAAGAAGTATTAGACATTGCACTACTAAAAGAAAAAGTTACTGATTCAATGAATTTAGACATCCCAGATACTAAAGTCTCATAAAATTTCGTATTATTGAAAAGATTTTATGAGCAAAGTATTAGTATTTACATTCTGGATTCCTTTCTTACTTTTTTCTCAGCAACCAGGGGGAAAAGGTACCTTTGCCTTTTTAAATATGCCAATAAATGCGCGTATGGCAGGCCTAGGAGGCGAATTGATCTCCCAATATGGTGATGATGCAAACTTGATCAGGTACAATCCAGCTGCAGCAAACTATCAGATGAACAAAAGTTATGGACTCAACTATATGAAATACTATGGTGATGTCTACTTGGCCAATACCAATTTTGCCTACGCAAAAGACAGCGGCAAAATCATGTGGGCAGGCAACTTGAGCTATCTGGATTATGGGGTCATTGATAGCTATGATGCAGGAGGCAACTACTCAGGCACCTATCGCGCAAGGGAATTTTCTGCTGTGGCATCTGCTGCTAAAAGATTAGACAATTATTCCTTAGGTGTAAATCTTGGGCTTGCTAACTCTAACATAGCTGGTTATAATGCTTATGGAGTGTTTATGGATATTGGTGGTATGTACATACACCCTCAAAAACCAATAACCATCGGAGTTCTTGTCAAAAACATAGGATTCAATTTCAACAATTATACCAAAGGGAACTCTGAAAGTTTACCTGTAGATGTGCAAGCAGGGATCACGATGAAACCTCAACACATGCCCCTAAGATTCAACTTCACACTACATAAATTGTACAGGTACAATGTGTCGTATTACGATCCCGCATCAAATTTATATCTAGATCAACAAAGCGACGCCAACAATCATAAGCCTAATCTGATTGACAAAACGGTTCGCCACATCAACATTGGACTGGAAGGCATTTTGGCAAAAGGGTTTAACGTAAGAGCAGGATATAGCTTTATGAGAAGACAAGATCTAAAGTTCCAAGCTGGCAAGTCGGCTTGGGCTGGTTTTAGTTGTGGAGCTATGATTAGAGTCAAAAGGTTCTCCTTCGAATATACACAGGTTTTTTATCATTCGGTTGGCAGCAAGGGGATATTAACGATGAACATAAAGCTATAAACTCAAATGGCTGAAGAAGATAACTCATATTTATCAATACTTTTCAACGAACAAATCTTCATTGACAGGTCAAAGCCAAAAGGGATATCCAATGACCTTCATGACATCGTGCTTTATGTAACTCATAGCCCTGACTCCCCTTTTGAAGAAAACCTCAACAAATGCTTTCAGAGACTTCGTATAGATCCTAAAAGGATTTTACGAACGGACACCCTAGCAAACCTATCCAAACAAAAGAATACGCTTATATTCTCTGACCAAGCACTCGGAATAGATGGATTTCCTGACTTAAAATATGTAAAAACGGGAAACTGTATCTGGTTTGACAGCTTCCCTACCATTTCTGGTGATACCCAACTCAAGGTTATCTTTTGGGAAAAGATCCAAAGTTTTTTCTCTACCGCAAAATAGTTTAACATTCCCCCGATTCTAAATCACAAGATTCACCTTCTGCATCTGTTAGCGACTCTTGTTGTAAACTTCTGAATGCCTGTACTAAAACCTCTTCTGGCTGAGCACCGGAAATCCCATACGCATCGTTGATGATAAAGAAAGGAACGCCAGAAACCCCCAATTGTTGAAAATGTTTTATTTTAGCTCCCACTTCTGATGCTTTTTGAGTATTGTTCAAAACTTGATTTGTTTTTTCTGAACTCCAACCAAATGACCCCATGAGATCAACCAATACCTGAGTATCAGTAAGATCTAAGGGATGTACCATATAGGCATCAAACAATACATTAGCCACGGCGGCTTGTATCCCTTCATCTTTGGCTTGTTCCAATAGCAAGTGTAGACCTAGTGTATTGGGAATCCTCGGAATGCTTTTAAACTTAAAATCAACCCCTACAGACTTGCCTGCAGATTCCACCCTATGAAATATCTCATCAATCCGCTCTACATCACCAAACTTCGCTTCAAAATAGGCATTCCACTCTTTACCTTGCTTCGGAATCCTAGGATCCAATTGAAAAGGCTGAAAGGTCACATCAATATCAAATTCATCCCCCAACTTATTGATTGCGTTTTCTAATCTCTTTTTACCGATATAACACCACGGGCAAGCCACATCTGATACTACATCCACTTTTATCTTTTTAGTCATTATATAATTGTTCACTATTTTACTCAACAATAGGAGAACAATTTAGTTCATTCATATGACATAGCCCCCTATCCTCAAATTAAGGATAACCAAAGCAGGGCGTTCATCGTAGAAGAAGGTAAACATTTTTTATTAAAATTTATGAATGCATCATACATCGTCGCGGGATTTAGATCAGCTATAGGCAAAGCTCCAAGAGGTTCATTTCGTTTCATGAGACCCGACGACTTGGGTATAGAAGTGATCAAACATCTAGTGGCCTCTATCCCAAATCTTGACAAAAACCTTATAGATGACGTTATTGTAGGCAATGCTACTCCTGAGGCAGAACAAGGTCTCAATATTGGCCGTATGATTTCCCTCATGGGCTTGGACACCTTCAAGGTTCCAGGCATGACTGTGAACAGATATTGCTCCTCAGGATTGGAGACCATAGCCATTGCTGACGCTAAGATCAAAGCAGGATATGCAGACTGCATCATAGCTGGTGGTGTAGAAACGATGAGTACAATTCCTTTTGGGGGCTGGAAAATCATCCCAAACTACGATATCGCGAAAAACCATGCAGATTACTATTGGGGAATGGGCCTAACCGCTGAGGCGGTTGCCAACGACTTTAAAGTAAGCCGAGAAGACCAAGACGAATTTTCATTAAAATCACATACGAAGGCACTCAACGCCATCAAAAATGGCTTATTCAAAGATGAGATCGTACCTATAAAGGTATCAGAGACTTATCTAGATGCCAACGAAAAGAAGAAAACAAAAGAATATATTGTAGATACTGATGAAGGTCCAAGAGCTGACACCAATGTAGACTCTTTAGGAAAACTAAAACCAGTATTCCACGCGAAAGGATCTGTAACAGCGGGGAACTCTTCACAAACTTCAGATGGTGCTGCCTTTGTGATCTTAATGTCTGAAAAAATGGTAAAGCAGCTTAACCTAAAACCAATAGCACGTATGGTGTCTTATGCAGTGGCAGGTGTAGAACCAAGAATCATGGGAATAGGCCCGATAGAAGCAATTCCAAAAGCTTTGAAACTTGCAAACTTGAAAAAAGAAGATCTCGATCTTATAGAACTCAATGAAGCATTTGCCTCTCAATCACTTGCGGTGATCAGGGAAACAGGGTTGAACCCTGACAAGGTAAACGTAAATGGAGGCGCTATAGCACTTGGTCACCCGCTAGGATGTACAGGCGCTAAACTTTCGGTTCAGATTTTCAATGAACTAAAGCGCAGGAATCAAAAATACGGCATGGTAACCATGTGTGTAGGAACGGGTCAAGGGGCGGCAGGAATCTTCGAAATGCTCTAAATCACAAATATATAAATTACACTCAATACAAAAGGACGAGAAGCCAAGCTTTTCGTCCTTTTCGTTTTTAACCACGTAGAAAAACTGGTTGTAATTTCCCAAAACTAAAAAACATTTCAAGTTTGGAATCTGTTAATTATTTTAATAGTTTAGGAATCACAGAAGTCCAAACTCAAAATATAGTTTACAATATGAAAAAAATAGCAATGTTACTTTCTTCGGTTATCGTAAGTGCCGCTTATGCACAATTCACGTTGCCGACATTACCGTATTCATACGATGCATTAGAACCACATTTCGATAAGATGACCATGGAGATTCATTACTCTAAGCATCATGCAGCTTATGTGACCAATTTAAATACTGAAGTTTCTAAAGACAGTACCCTCAAAGGCAAAAGCCTCGAAGATATCTTCAAACACGTGTCAAAATATTCTATGGCAACACGTAACAATGCTGGTGGACACTATAACCACAGTTTGTTTTGGAGTATCCTCACACCCAATAAAAAAGAGGTTCCTGCAGGACTTAAGGCAGCAATTGAAAAGCAGTTTGGAAGTTTTGATAAATTTAAGGACGACTTTAACACCGCTGCTAAAACACGATTTGGTTCAGGCTGGGCTTGGTTGATCGTGTCGGATAAAGGTGAATTAAAAATTTCTTCTACACCCAATCAAGATAACCCTCTAATGGATGTTGCGGACATTAAGGGAACACCAATTCTCGCATTGGATGTATGGGAACATGCCTATTATCTTAAATATCAAAACAAAAGACCCGATTATATTGCCGCATTTTGGAACATCATCAACTGGGAAGAGGTAGATAAAAGATATAAAGAAGCTACTAAGAAATAAAGGAATAAAAGGATGCACAGACATTTCTGATGCATCCTCTTATTTTATCATACTGAACTAACTAACTAACTAACTAACTAACTAACTAACGATCATATTTAAATACATACATTAATATCTCCTTCGTTTCATCATCCAACTGCAAGCCCCTACGGTCATATACTCTTTGTGCAGCCTCAAGAGCTAAATCAAACTGGAAGGTCTGAAGCCCCTCACTCCCTCCCCAAGAAAATGATGGTAAAAATTTAGGAGGAAAACTGCCACCGAATATATTGGCAGAAACACCTACCACTGTTCCGGTATTAAACATGGTATTGATGCCCGCCTTGCTGTAGTCGCCCATCATCAATCCGTGAAACTGACGCTTGGTATCAACATAGTCATCTACGGAGTAATCCCATACTTTTATATTTGAATAGTTGTTCTTAAGGTTTGAGGTATTAGTATCCGCACCTAGGTTGCACCATTCCCCAATCACCGTATTTCCTATAAATCCATCATGGGCCTTATTGCTATACCCAAATACTACCGAATTACTGATCTCTCCACCTACTTTACTATGAGGTCCAATAGTCGTATCACCTTGGATTTTGGCCCCCATATTCACCATACTGTGCTCCAAAAGCGCAAAAGGGCCACGGATCAAGGAACCTTCTTTGATCTCAGCATTTTTACCGATGTAAATGGGGCCATTTTCTGCATTCAGCACACAGGCTTTTGTCTTGGCACCTTCTTCCAAAAATATATTTTCTTCGCCATATACTATGGTGTGCTTGTCAGTAATTGGTTGAGAAATACGACCCGTAGTAAGAAGCAGAAAGTCCTTTTTGATTTCTGCACCATTCTGCACGAAAATATCACATTTATAGGCAATTTGTATCACAATAGCATCATGCGGCACCACCGAACATCCTTCTGGATTTTCAAGATAGAGGTTGTAATGCGCAATAACCAATGTATCTTTTTTAAGCACCTCGTTAGGCTTCAAAGCTAGAATGGCCTGTATAAGTTGTGGATCAGGGCAAACAGATCCATTGATGTATAAGTTTTGCTTTTCTTTGTGTATTGTAAACTTTTTCGCTAGGTGGTTTTGAGTAGCGAAGGAAACTGGAGCCTTGAGATAATGGGCCCATTTTTCTGAAATCTTCAAGATACCCACCCTGATCTCAGCTATAGGCCTTGTAAAGGTAAAGGGCAAAAGACTTTTCCAAACAGATTTATCGTCAAAGAGAATGATATTCATCGTAAAACATTTTTCCAAAAATAGAGCTATTGACCTTAAATAAAAAATATATTCCCCCTCCTTTTACCGATTAAAACTACCCTAAAATCATTAAAAGGCAAAGAATCTTAAGGTCCAACGAACATCTTCATTACTATTGCACAAGTCTGCTTGATATAGTGCTTGATGAAACGTAATTTACTTGGCATGTCCTTTTATTCAAGCTATTTTATCTTTAATTTTGCCGCGCACTTTAGCAATCAGGCATTGAAGGAACTTTGGGCATTATACAAAAAAGACATCATTTTAGACTTCAAAAACAAGTCCTCCCTTTCATCGGTACTGCTCTATAGTCTCACTATTGTATTTGTATCATACTATTCTTTCAAAGTAAAAATCTCAGAAGTTGGCCCTATTGTATGGAATGCGCTTTTTTGGATCATCACATTATTTATCTCCATCAATGCGGCCAGTAAATCTTTCCAAAACGAAATGAATGGTGTGGATTACTATCTCTATCAGTTATCCAATCCACTTAAGATCCTCTTTTCAAAAATTCTTTATAACATCACTCTGCTACTAGCCACAGGCATCATTTGTTTGGCATTCTACTCATTGGTCATGGGTAATCCTGTCGGTTCACCTGTAGATTTCACCATCATCTTTGTATTGGGCATTGTGGCTTTTGCCAGTATTTTAACCATGGTCTCTGGAATAGCCTTTAAGGCAGGGAACAATTTTACGCTCATGGCGATTATGAGTTTGCCATTGCTGCTACCCTTAGAAATGTTGCTGATCAAAGGTAGCATGCTAGCCATAGATGGTATTGGTATGGATACGGTAGGCTTTAGAAATATAGTTTTGAGTATTTCAGCGCTCATAATGATAGAAATCAGTTTGTCATATTTACTTTTTCCGTACCTTTGGCGGGCATAAAACAAGAACAGATATGTGGTGGAAGGCTTTAACAGTTATATTATTGATTTACACGATCTTGGCAGGTCTCTTCTTCCCTATTCCTACCGTAGATATTGTGGATGAAAGTGTGAGAAATCTCTTCTTTCACGTACCTATGTGGTTTGCTATGACGATCATGTTGATCTTAGGGGCTGTCAATTCTATTCTGTACTTGGCTAAAAATAACATCCAATACGATATCAATGCCAAAATCTTTACACAAACAGCGCTGATTTTTGGTGTATTAGGCTTGATCACTGGTTCGCTTTGGGCCTTGATCACTTGGGGTGCACTGTGGACTAACGACCCGAAGCTGAATGGAACGGCCATCGGCATGCTTTTGTATCTAGCTTACTTTGTACTCAGAAACAGTCTTGAGGAAGACAGCAAAAGAGCTACCGTATCAGCAGTTTATAATATTTTGGTTTTCCCTATATTCCTCTCGCTCATCTATGTGCTTCCGAGGATTTTTGCTTCGCTACATCCAGGTAATGGTGGCAATCCTGGTTTCAACATCTACGATCAAGCCAAACATTTGAGAATTGTATTCTATCCTGCGGTGATCGGCTGGTTTCTATTGGGATTCTGGATCTCCACACAGTTGATTCGATTAAAGAAAATTGAAAATCAATTCATAGAACGAGAAATTATTGACATAAATGAATAAAAAATCTGTTTTTGACGTTTTCTTAGAAAACTTGAGTAATCTTCTGAGAGGAGGAGGCAAATTGAATCTCATATTTGCATCCATTCTTATCATTCTTCTGGGCATTGTGGGTTACTTGATCTACAATGAGAGTCGTATCAAAAAACTAGAAGATAAACTAAAGAACAAATCATGAAACTTCCACAAATCATTCTTTTGGTAGCTATTGCTATTGGCATAGGCATCATTGTAAGTGTAAGCTTCGATGTTAGTACTTACCGTACCTTTAAGGAAGCTAAAGAAATGGCTCTCAACAACGATAAGTCTGAAATTCATGTGGTAGGTTCGCTGATCAAAGACGAACATGGCCATATCCAAGGTATGTACTATGAACCTAGAATAGACCCCAACTATTTCAGTTTCCCTTTGAAAGATTCACTTAATAATGAGATGACAGTGGTGTACTCTAGCCCTAAACCTGCGGATTTTGACAGATCAGACAAAGTAGTAGTGATAGGCAAAGTAAAAGGCGACAAGTTTGTAGCCAGCAAGATCCTACTCAAGTGCCCATCGAAATACAACGATAAGGAAATAGAAAAAACCTCTTACAAAGAAGACGAATTATTAGAACAAACACTGGCCCTAAAGCAATAAAGGGGCATAAGTATGAACGTAGGTAATGTAGGACATTTTTTCGTAATCATCTCTTTTGTAAGTTCTATACTTGCCGGCATTGGTTACTTTTTCAACACACAACAACTCATAGGGCCATCTAAGGACCAAGCCAATTGGAGAACATTTTCCAGAATTGCCTTCGGTATTCACGCAATTGCTGTCTTAGGTGTTGTTATTTCCCTGTATTACATCATCAGAAACCATAGGTACGAATACCACTATGCTTGGGACCACTCCTCCAACATACTGCCTGTATACTACATGATTTCCTGCTTCTGGGAAGGCCAAGAAGGGAGCTTTTTGCTTTGGATCTTCTGGCATGCCTTACTGGGACTCTTCATCATCAGATATGCGAAAAACTGGGAAGCACCCGTAATGTCTATATTCTCTGCGGTACAGGCTTTTCTATGCTCCATGATACTGGGTGTTTTGTTTACCGACACCTTTAAAATCGGCAGTTCACCTTTTGTACTTCTCAAGGATGTGTTGGGCGACTTGCCCATCTACAAAATGAACCCAAACTATGTACCCAGCGATGGTACAGGTCTGAATCCTTTGCTTCAAAACTACTGGATGGTGATCCACCCTCCTACCCTCTTCTTAGGTTTTGCCCTTACGTTGGTACCTTTCTCTTTTTGTATTTCGGGCCTTTACACCTTCAAAACCAAAGAGTGGGTAAAACCAGCACTTCCTTGGGCTTTGATCGCTGCTTTGGTCTTGGGCATCGGTATTATGATGGGCGCCTATTGGGCCTACGAAACGCTCAACTTTGGAGGTTACTGGAATTGGGACCCTGTAGAGAATGCAGTCTATGTACCATGGATCATGTTGGTTGCGGCCATCCATACCATGATCATTTATAAGAGTTCAGAGACAGCCTTACGGCTTTCTTCCATATTGGTGGTATTGAGTTTCATCTTGGTATTATACTCCACCTTTTTAACCAGAAGTGGGATCCTCGGCGAAGCCTCCGTGCACTCGTTTACCGATTTAGGATTATCGGGTCAACTGCTCCTGTATCTCGGTTTTTTCTTGGTGGTATCAGCGGTTATTATCGCTGTGAGGTGGAAATCCATACCTGCCACAAAATCAGAACTTGAGATCTACGATAAAGAATTTTGGCTATTTATAGGTGTTGCCGTCCTTACCTTGATGTTACTCCAAGTATTGGTGGACACTTCTAGACCTGTATACAATGCCGTGGCTAAAGGCTTAGGCTTTGTAGGCAATGCTGCTCCTCCCTCTGATGCTGTGGGTTACTATGGCCTCAGACAAATGATCTTCTCCATTTTAGTATTGATTGTGTCCGCCACGGCACAGTTTTTTTACTGGAACAAAGTAGAAAAGACCAACTTAATGAAGGTGTTCTATTACCCTCTTCTAGTAACAGGTCTTCTGATTATCATTGTTCTACCCATCATCTCGAGTTTTCACAAGTTCAAACCCCTATATTTGACTTTGGTATTGGCCTGTTTATATGCCATAGTGTCCAATGGTTTTGTGCTCTCCAGATTCATGAGCAAGAGCTTTAAGTTTACAGGCGGTTCGGTTTCTCATATAGGTATCGCATTTATGCTCCTTGGAATTTTATATTCTGCAGGATTCTCTAAAGTCGTTTCTCTGAACACCACAGGAATGCTGATTTCTAAACAAATGAGTGATCAGATGAACCAAGAGAACTCTATTTTATACAGGAATACACCCACAAGAATGGCCGACTATACACTTACCTTTAGGGGGCCAAGGATAGAGATCAAAGGATTGCCGGGCTATTTCAGCAAAGAAAAAATCCAAGCACTTAAGGCCAACAAAGCCATTCTGCTAGATGACGCTAAAGTAGACAACAAGGTATTTTTCAAGAAAGGCGACACGGTTACTTACTTTGCAGAAAACACTTATTTCCAGATAGATTATAGCGATACTACCAAAGCTCGTAAATATTTGTTTTCGCTGTACCCAAGAATCCAGTCGAACGACAACATGGGCAATATAGCCTCTCCAGACATTCGTAGGGATCTTGGAAAAGACTTATACACACACATCACATATGCTGATGATGGTTCTGAAGCCAAGAAATGGTCTGATATGGAAGAGCAACAGGTTTCTGTCGGTGATACGCTATTCCTAAACGACTATGTAGCCAAACTGAATGGCATCCAAAAGCTAAATGTATCAGAAATACACGGAATACCACTTACGGCCAATGACATTGCCGTACAAGCAGACCTAGAGATCTTAGGTGCTGACAAGGTGTATCATGTACATCCTACTTATATCATCAAGGACATGCAGGTGGGCAGAGTCCCAGAAGTGATCGTTGACTTGGGATTGAGAGTCGTATTTATGGCTATTGATCCTGCTTCAGGCAAGTTTACTTTCGGCATCCAAAGTACTCAGAAGGATTTCATTGTCATGAAGGCTGCTGAAAAACCCATGATCAACTTACTTTGGATCGGTACTGGTTTGGTATGTGCGGGTCTTTTGGTGGCATTGATCAGAAGATGGAAAGAAGCCAGGATCAAGGAAACGCTTTAATAAAAAAGCTAAGCCATGATCGAGATATAAAATCAAATTTAAAACAAATCAGAAACCTCTAGGGTTATCCTACTGAACAAAGCGAAGCTTTAAAACTTGTAAGGAGTACAGATTACAAAGCTTCGCTTTACTATCATCTATATTTTCACTATTTTTAATCGCTTTATTTTTCAAGAAATGGATTCCGAAAACTCCTCTATAGACGAGATTGGACAGAAAGTGTCCCAAACCACTACCGATGCGGTGGAATACATCCAGGCCTACGCCGACCTCACCAAGGTAAGGCTACTGAAGCACGGTATTAATCTTTCTGCCTCTCTATTTAATGTCATCACGATCACCATCTTTGGGGTCTTTTTTATTATATTCACAGGTATTGGAGGTGCTATTTGGCTCAACATCAAGCTCAACTCGCCCTATTTAGGATATTTTATCATGGCAGGGGCATTTGCTTTAACTACCCTCATTCTCATCTTAGTATCCCATCGATTGATCTTTAATTATTTCAGGAAAGTTTTTGTATCAAAAATATATGAGCAAGATTAGAACATACGAAGACCTGTTGGAAGAAGAACAAAGGCTCTCACTCGTGGTAAACGAGAAGAAAAATAAGCTTGACGATAGCCTTGGGCGCCTTAAGTCGGGTATAAATGCTACCATGGTTATGGATTTGTTCATAGAACGGATCATAGACATCTCTTTAGAAAAAGGCAAAGAAGGCTTGAAAATACTTATTTCTAACCTTATTGGCAGAATGGCTAGTTCTGTTGGAAATAAGGCGAAGGAGTATATCATACAAAAAGCCGAAGCCAAACAAGCAGAAAACAAGGAAGAAGGTAAGGAAGAGAAGGGCTGGTTGCACTACGTGGCTTCCTTGCTTAAAGAGATTTGATAAAGAGGTAGCACCGCTATCCTATTATACAAAACCCTAAAGCTTTGTTTATAATATATAAATCAGTTTCATTAAATATTAGCCATATTGGTGATTTACGACTTTTGGGATATATATCCTCATTGATATAACAATTAAAAGGGGCTACTTTCGGCAGCCCCTTTTTCTTTGTTATTATTGTGTTTCTTATCGCTTGTCTTTTTCTTCACCAAGGCGAGTTTCTTTAACGATTCTATCAGAATATTTCCCTTGATTGGTATGAATTTCCATTATCAAGTAGTGACTATTCAATAATTCTTGCACATCAAAACTCCCATCCGGTGGTAATTCCTTATATTTCTTAAGAACTGTGCCAGAGACATCTCTAATAACAATGGATTCGACGACTTCATCTTTCTTTAAGTTTGTTTTTATCTTAAAGACCCCATTATTGGGATTGGGATAAATCTCCACAATTTGAACAGTCGGGGGAAGCACTTTTACCTCTACGGCTTGGTTTAGAGCAGATGTATTGCTCTCTAATGCAGAAGATGATTCCTTTCTAGCCACATTGTTGTGGTCGCAATTCAAACTTGGTGAGGCATACGCCTGAAACACTGCACCCGTTTGGCTATTGAAACCTGGAAGCAAAGTAACTGAACGTCCCGCTGCCAAAGTCATGTTATTACCAGAAGCTATAATCAATGGTGTAGATGTGTTTACATCTGATTTTGCACCACTGATGCTGTTGTGCGCAACTTTAGTTACATTTAAGTTGGGCGTATTGCTATTGGCAATATAAAGATCTTGGGTAATGACAGGACAGGCCAAGGGAGATTTCCAGATTCCTCGACCATACAAGGAGGCATAAAGTTCCCGTGTTGGGTAGCGAATCACTAATTTCCTAATTTCGCCATTCGCCAAGTTGTCGCTAAAGCACTGCCATTGACTCAATGTATTATCTCTGTAATAAACTCCTGTTTGGGTGGAAATATACATAGCTCCAATAGGACTTTGCCTGTCAACCACTAAGCTATAAGCTGGCAAAGGAGGCAATCCAAGTGCATCATTGGTCCATGTTACCCCTTTATCTGTAGACTTATACAGACACGTACTTTGGCTCCCATTACCAAAGGCCTTCCAGGTGATCCATACTATATTGGGATCATTTGGATGAGCGGTTATGGACCTGTCTCTTATACACATCTCCGAGCCCACGAGACGTAGAGGAATCT
>CAMFLX010000116.1 GCA_945957555.1 uncultured Cytophagales bacterium | reverse complement strand
TGTCAGTGTGTCTCCATCAACAGCTTTCTTAAATGAAGTTGCCGAGGCAAAACCTGTCCAGTCGGGGACTGAAGCGTAGGTGAAATTAAAATACGAGGAGGCTCCGTAGGTGCCTTGTGCGAAAGAACTTGTGATGGAAGCGCAGCTCAGTAGTAAGCACGTGAGCGTGTAACGTAAAAGTGTACGAATCATGATTTATTTGATTTTTGGCTAAAAATTTAGAGCTAATGATTGTACTAACATACCATTTATTAGTACAATAAAAAACTACCTAAATACAAAAACAACTGTAAAGACCAAACGTAACACTCCGCTCAAAAAAGAATTAGTAAAAAGTCACAATAGTTTTGATTAGAGCAGTTCAACCTATCGTTTTCTTAAGAGCAGTCGAATACTGGCCAAATGTGAGATAAGTACGAGAGGCACGATCATACTGGGTAGCCAAATAAATGGGAAATAGAGAATACCTACATTGGGTTGTTCAAAGGCTAAATGTTGTAATGGAGTTGGTGCAGATAATATAGCAATAGTTACGATGTTGCATAAAAGTCCTAAGCAAGCCATATTCCAGATCAACAAGAGTTTGTGGCTAGCCTGTTTGGAGATAAATACAAAATAATACAGTATGGGTGCCGTAAGCCCTGAAAGTATATCAAAGTTATATCCTTCAAAGGTCATCAATTCTGGAATAAGGTGAGCTTTGTACATACAGAACAAAATGATCTCTACAGGTATCCTAATTATATGTAAAAAGGTGAGGTCTTTGAGGCTAAGATTGTCTATGAAATTTTTACCTTTTGTTGTACTTAAGAGCAGCACAGAAAGTAAGAGCATTGGACCCAATGCAAAAATCAGTCTGGGTGGTAGGGCAGTAGTGTTTTTATAGAATCCAACTATGCCTAATATGGATTGAAGTAACATCCAAGCGCCAATGGCAATAAGAACTGTATGGGACCTATGGGTGGCTTTATAAAACAACCAGATGGTAAGCCCTGTAGTAGCTACAAATAGCATGATGACGAAGGTGGAGATATTTTCCATTTGAAATATGTGTTTAAATCTACATTCCAAATGTCAGTATTATTGGGGCTAAAACACTTGTCATTTGACAAGAAATCACTTTTTTGAAAATTCTTTTCTGATTCTGCTGAGGGAAGAGTCTGTGATACCTAAATAGGAGGCTATATATTTTAAAGGTGCGTTCTGAATGATATCTGGTTTGGACCTGAGGAGTATTTCGTAGCGCTGTTCTGCAGTGGTGTTGATCATGGCAATGGTTCTCTCTTTGAAGGCAATAAAACCCCTTACCAAAAGTGCCCTGCCCAATTCCCTGAATTCTGGTATGGTATGGAAGAGCTCGTTGAGCTCTCTAAAGGAAAGGACCCATCCGTAGCTGTCGGTAAGTGCTTCAATGTTTTCTTGTGTTGGAATTCTTTGGAAAAATGAAGCTACTTCAAATACCACATTGTTTTGTGCAAAAAAGTTGACGGTGACTTCATTGCCTTCCGTATCCCATAAAAATGAACGCAGAAATCCCTTCTCAAGAAACAGGTATTCGTCACTTATTGAACCCTCTTTAAGAAACAATTCACCTTTTTTGATGTGTCTGCTTCTAAAAGCTTCGGCAATGGTCAAGGCTCTTTCTTCGGAAAGCGATATGATTTCCTTCAGATAGTTGAGCAGTATGGTTTTGTCGGAGTTCATGAGTGTATTATTTAAAGACTTCTGGTGCGGTATTATGGGCAACTATAGCTAAGAGAATATGAATAAATAACAACAGGTATTCTGTTTTTACCTTTTCTAAAGGTAAAGTTACCTTGTCAATAAACAAACCATACATTGGATATTGTAAGCATGCAATAAATAGGAAAAGGATATTTATAGTGTTATACCAAAGAAATAATATGCTTGCAAATGGAAACAAGAAAAACATAGGTTCGAAAAAGCCATGTCCACCACCCATCAAAATGAAACATATTAATATGAGAAATGGAGAGAGTATACTCAAGCGTATTGTCCATTTGAAATCACTTTTTTCGGTATTAAGCATTATAAGGGGGCTGGGATACTAAATCTTTTATTGAAATTCAAGTGTTGCTAGTGCATTGATCCATGAATATAAAGCAATTTTAGTAATTATTTTCAGATCTACAAAGTTCTGTGAATGGCATTGTATTGGGAAATGAATTATATAAATGATTCCCTCAATCTTGTAAAGACCATAAGTAATGACGTGAGTAACTTTGTTTAAGTAAAATAAAGCATAATTGTATGGGAACTTTAAAATTCAAATCGAATATTAAATGTATGGGTTGTGTGGCTCAGGTAAGTCCAATATTAAACGAAGAGAAAGGTATTAAATCGTGGAATGTGGATATAGATACGCCAGAAAAGATACTTACTGTGGAAACCGAAAAGCTGAATTCAGGAGAGGTGATAGATTTGGTAAAGAAAGCAGGTTTTAAGGCGGAAACTATTTGACCGATTGTTCTGGTTTAAACCCAGAATAATCATTAGAAATTTACTGCGACAAAATGCTACCTCAAATTCATTTCGATACTCGTTTTTCTTCATTCAAGCTAGCATTACTAGCTTTTCGTTCAGAAAAACTCCGTGCCTCATGACTTTTTCCTATCATTTCGTCTCGCTACAAAGTCTAATGCTTAATCTGGGTTAAAGTAGGGGGGATACTTGCCCCTCTACTTTAAATTTAGGTTGTCAATTTTGTTTTTCATCTCGTTGGATGTGAATTTGGAAACTTGAATTCGACCATCTTGTCCACTATATCCCTTTTGTCCGTTAAGACCATTGGCACCTTTGTAGGTGCCCAATATGCTTAAAATGGATCTCCCTGTGGTAGGTTTGAGTTTTGAACCATCACTTCCTCCTTTGCCTCCATCACCTCCATAGCCTCCCATGCCTCCTTTATTGGAGATACTCAAAAGGATTGATTTGAGATCAACCAAATCTTCGTCGCAAATGATATTAACGGTTCCTCCGTCGCCACCGTTACCACCATGGCCCCCATTGCCCCCATTTCCGCCGTTTCCTAAAGGTGTTTGGGCTGTTTGGTCCGCACCATTGCCACCATAACCACCATGGCCTCCATTACCCCCGTTTCCTCCGTTAGTATTGATTTTGACTTGAGCGTCACTTTTGCTATCAAGTATGAATGGTTCTCGTAGATTACCGTTTTCGACAACTACTAGAACAAGGTTGGCACTGCTATCGATAAGTTTTGATAGATATATATTGATAGGGGCACCACTGCTTCCATTTTGACCATTGCCACCATATTGACCATGTAGTCCATCACGTCCTCCAGAATTAACCGCATTGTTTCCATTCAATCCTCTGTTGCCGTTTGCGCCGCTGAAGTTTAACTCGTATTTACCTTTATATGTAATGGGTATCATACTAGATCCTAATGAAGTGGTGTCATTATCATAGTAATGTTTAAGTTCAATCTTGTCATCGTATTTATGGGCTGTACAAGGAAGAAAAAGGGGGAGATTTGCAGAGTGCTTATAGCCTAAATAGCTCAATTGTATCATTTGTAGGAAATTGTAGGGTTCGTCTGTACTTACTGTTTTTTGCTTTCTGTTATCTAAAGCGAATTCATATACCATAGTTATCGGAAATCCTGGGGTACTATTAGGTCTTGATGGATGTGATTTTATGGAGACTGGTTTTGGGATCTTGATTTCGTAAGATTCTGCCCCAGAGCTAATGTGTCGATTGGAGCATTGTATTGTGATTTTATTGTTATTGGCCGCTGCTGCTGCATAGTCTATGGTAATGGTTCCATTGTGGGCTGTGCCCCCTATTACTCTTAGAGTGATGTTGTGCCAGTTTTTGGTTCCCGAGAGTAGTCCTTTGGTCGTTTTGATTTTACCATCGCTGTAGAACAAGGACGCACCAATATCTATAGTGTTTACAAAAGGAAGCGGGGCTTCAGTGTCGTGATGGAGTTTGATGGATGTTAATTTAGAGGAACAGCTATTATATAAAAAAGCGGTACAAAGCGCTAAAACTATATTTTTGATGGATACTAACATTCTGTTGGACTTATGGAATCAAAAATACGGAAATTATGAATTGTTGACTGAGTGTATTTGTCGCAAACTAGTTAAATGTAGGTATGACTTAGTGAATAAAGGATATGGATGGGTGAAATTTAGTGTCAATAAAGACTAGTGGTAATCTTTTGGTGGATTACTTGTATCGCATTTATTGATTTAGGCCTTGGACTAGGAGCGAGTGATAACACTCAACCCATAGGATTGTGGTTCAAGGTGAGTACAAGTTCGGATACTTGTTACTAGTCTATTTATCTGTCCACGCAGATTTTTTTTTGCTACCCAGATAAGTGTACCACTCCTCATCTACCTTACCTGAGAGATCTCTCAAAAACATGATGAATGAAGGTTTGTACGGAGCAAATGGAAGTTTCATTTGCGCCTCTTCTGGTGTGCGGTCGCCTTTCTTGGAATTGCAAGTACGACAGGCCGTTACCAAATTGTCCCAACTGGTTTGTCCTTTTCGTGATTTTGGGATCACGTGATCCAGTGTAAGGTCATAGGTCTGATTACAATAGACGCATTTGTTCCCATCTCTCCTGAAAATATTGTGTCTACTCAATACCACACCTTTGTAAGGCATGTTCACGTAGTTATTGAGTTTGATGATAGATGGCATGGAAAAAGAAGAGGACACTGTTCTTAGTGTCCTCAATTTATCTATTGCTATCATTTCAGCCTTCTGGAGATATACGAGAAGAAAAGCCCTCTCTGCATTGCAGATCGTCAATGCCCGATAATCTTGGTTTAAAACTAATACTTTCCGCCCCATAGTGTTGTCATTTCTATAATTATACTTTATAACTTGTAAAAAAGTTCAATTTTACAATTAAGACTCACTAAATATACGGTTTATTTTTAAGAGTGTGTGCGAGTAGGCATTAATTTTTTTATTCAGAATCCCTTTTGTATCAAGAACATCTATACGGACTTCTCCGTGTGCGTGTATGATCTCTTCGTTTTCCAAAACGATACCCACATGGGTAATTTTTCCAGATAGGCCAAAGAAAGCAAGGTCACCTGGGCGTCTGTCTTCGAATAGGATTTCAGTACCTTGGCTTGCTTGTTGATAGGCATCGCGTAGCAATTGGATGCCATTCATTTTGTAGACTTGTTGTACGAGACCAGAGCAGTCAATGCCAAAGTTGGATTTTCCACCCCAGAGATATGGAGTACCTAGATATTTCAGGGCATTATTCTTTAGTTTTTGAAAGCTTAAGTTGGTATGCAAACCTTCCGTAGTTCCTGAAAAAGTATATGTGAGGTCTTTAAGATTGACTTGGTTACCGTTATTCAACTGCAAGAAACAACCAGCAGGTATATAGATTTTGGAGGTAGCATTGCTCAGAATTCCTACATCTTGTGTGATGGCGCTGGGTTGGTAGTCTTCAATGGCATAGTGCAACTTAGCGTCAATGAAACCTTCATAGTTGTCGAAGAGGGTTTTGATCTGCAGCCACTTTTGGTCTGGGCTAAGGCTCAATACTTCGTAAATGTCCCCAAAAAGCAATTGATTTACAATTTCGCTCTTGTGGCTCCCTTCAGCTCTTTGTGCCACCACATTGTAAGTGCAGATTCCTTTTTGCATGTTTGATTAGTTTTATGAGATTGTTTCGGAAATGTAAGCTTGTAGGGCATCAGCAATCTTTCTATCATTGGAAAGACGCGGCAATTTGTTTTGCCCACCAAGCTTACCAATAGATTTCATATATTCTATGAAGGCATTTTTGTTCATGATGTTGAGTACCAAAGGCCTTAGTATGTTTCCAAGGATCAAATCACTGTAGTAAACGTTGTATTTTACTAACGCCTCATTCAAGTCTTTCATAAACCCTTTGAGATCATGAGGCAGATTGTCAAACTCGACAAACCATTCGTGATAGGGAAGTCCTTCCTTTGGAGCTACTTGAGGTGCTACAGTAAATTCTGTAACCAAAGTCTCGGGATGTTTCGCACAAGCATCTCGCATAGCCTTGTCTATTTCTTCACCGATCACGTGCTCTCCAAAAGCAGATAGGAAATGCTTTATTCGTCCGGAAACAACTATTCTGTAAGGTTTTTTAGAGACAAATTTTACGGTGTCACCTATGCTATAGGCCCAAAGACCTGCATTGGTACTCATGATTACAGCATAGTTTACTCCCAGTTCAACTTCTTCTATGCTAAGTCTCGTTGGTTTTTCGGAGAAATACTCTGATACAGGTACAAACTCATAAAATACTCCAGAATTGAGCAGAAGCAACATGCCTTCTTCATTTCTGCGGTCTTGATAGGCAATGAAACCTTCTGATGCAGGATAAGTCTCGATGCCGTCTATGGGTTTACCAAAACTGTCAAATATTTTGGATCTATAGGGTTCGAAATTGACGCCGCCATATACGTAGATTGACAGATTTGGAAACAATTCCCCAGCTTTTTTTCCTGTTTTTTCCACTAATCGATCGAGATACATCTGCACCCATGGAGGTATACCTCCTATAAGCGAAAGGTTTGAGGTTGCCGTTTCAGTTACGATCTTATCTAGTTTGGTTTCCCAGTCGTCGATACAGTTGGTTGCGTACGAGGGTACTTGATTGCTACGCAAATAGCTTGGAATATAGTGATTGACAATTCCTGAGAGTCTGCCTGTTGGAATTTGACCTTTAAGGTCTAGTTCAGGGCTTCCTGACAAAAACATGAGGTTGCCATCCAAAAACTTAGATTTCTGAGTCTCTTCTATATAACACAAAAGTGCGTCTTTGGCACCAGCTATGTGATATGGTATACTTTCTTTGGTTAATGGAATGTATTTGGTACCAGAAGTAGTGCCTGAAGTTTTGGCAAAATAGATTGGTTTGTTTTTCCAGAGGATGTCTGGTTTGCCATCTATTACTTTTTGAATATAACCCTTAAGGTCCTCGTAATCGTTGATAGGCACATTTTTAATGAAATCTTTGTGGGTTTTGATGTCTTTAAAGTTATGGTCTCTCCCATACTCTGTATTTTTGCCAACACTCATCAACTCCTCAAAAACACTATGTTGCGTAGCCGCTGGATTGCTGGCCCACTTGTCAATTTTACCTTTGGTGTACTTGGCCAAAGGTTTACTCAAAAAAGAACGAATCCCCATGGGGCAAATATATAAAAATTTGGAACTTGATTCTTTCTGAGAAACTAGAAGTTTGAATAATTACCTGTTTTTATAGGTATCGTACAAGTCATCTTGCTTGGTTCGTAGGTTTTGTACTTCTCCTTTGATGGCCGCCCATGTAATTTTATTGCCTAAGATGTCCAAAGCATCGCCTTCAGAGACAAATAAGGTGGCATCCTTGCCTACCTCAATAGAACCACAAGTTTTATCAATACCCAATATTTTCGCGGTGTTAATAGTGATGGCGCTGAGTGCCTGTTCTTTACTGAGGCCGTACGCAGCTGCTGTGCCTGCTGTAAAGGCTAGATTTCTAGAACCCATAGCTTCCATGTCTCCCTCATAGCTTAGGCAAAACAAAACGTTGGCTTTTTGAAGTTTAGCGGGCATTTTATAGGCGTGATGTACATCTGAATGTGCATTAGGTGGCAAGGAATGCACCCTAGTAAAGATCACAGGTATTTTGTGTGCTATCAAAAGATCAAGGGCTGCTTCGCAGTCTATAGCACCCACTATGACGATTCGTTTGATTTTATGTTTCCTAAAGAACAGTACAGCTTCTGTGATTTCACTACTCAAATTTGCGTGTACAAACAGGGCTTTGGTACTGTCAAAAAGTCCCTTTGTTGCTTCTAGTTTTAGGTTAACTTTTTCTGGATGCTTTAGTTTAGCATATACACCGGCATCAGAAAAAAACTTGTCTAAGGATTCTATTTGTTTTGCATATCGGTCGTTAGCTTTTGAGGGAGTGTCATCCCACCAAGCAGCCCCTATGGATTTTTGAGGCCAACTTAGATGGATGCCGATATCAGTTTTGTATGCAGCTTCTTCCCAATTGTTACCGTTAAGACTTACCACAGAAGATTGACCTGTGATGATCTCCCCCCTTGGTGCAATCTCAGCCATTAGTACTCCATTTTGTCTTAATGTAGGAATTATATCGCTATCAGTATTGTAAGCAATGATGGTCCGCACATTGGGATTGATCTCGCCGACTTCTTGAAGGTCGTTTTGGCCCCTTACACTTTCCAATTCAGTAAGACCAACGGTGGCATTTGGCGAGATGAGTCCTGGGTAAACTTTTTTCCCAGTCACATCAATTACTTTTTTTCCTAGTGTATCATATTTTTCGGTAATAATCTTTTTGATCTTTCCTTTTTCTAAGACAAGGGTGGCATTGGGTAATACATTACCTATTCCTGTATGAACTTCTCCATTCCAAAGTATGGTTTCTTGAGCAAGACAAGTCAAGTTTAGTGTGATGATTAAAGAAATGAGAAGCTTCACCTATGATAAATTTTATCAAAAATATTCTAAAATTTCCTAAATTTAAAAATTAGGGTCTTATGTTTGGCCGTATTTCTTCTGTACATGTTTTATTTTTTATCAAAAACAGCATTTTACCTCCTTATGCCATTTACGTGGCTAGTGATACTGTTGTGTTATTCTTTGTATACCCCAAATGCACAGCGCAAGAAGAAGGCTATATGGGCTTGTTTGGGCTTACTTTTGTTTTTTAATAATAGTTATCTTATTAATCATATATTAGTTTGGTGGGAACCGGAACCGATCAGATATGAGAAACTCACCAAGGCGTATGATTTGGGGATCGTACTTACTGGGGTAACCATATACAAGCAGCCCAACGATAGGGTATTCTTTCATAAAGGGGCCGACAGGGCCACTCACGCTTTGCAGCTTTATAGACAGGGGCATATCAAGAAAATATTGATTACAGGAGGTAAGCCAGGAATCATATCTTATGGTGAAGCTGAGGCCAATAAGCTCAAGCAGTTTTTTGTGATGGCAGGAGTTCCAGAGAAAGATATTTTGGTAGAAGATAAGGCGAAAAATACTTATGAAAATGCACAGTTTACGGCAGAGTTAATAAAAGATAAGTTAGAGTACAAAAACTTATTACTTATCACCTCAGCATTTCACATGCCTCGATCGATAGCTTGTTTTGCCAAGGCAGGATTAAAGTTTGATACATTTCCTGTGGATTACTATGGACATGATCCTGTTTGGGGCGATCTCATGCCTTCCGCAGACATGAAGGCTTTTCAGTTGTGGTCTTTACTTATCCATGAATGGATCGGGATTGTATCTTACAAAGTATTGGGAAAAAGTTAAACGTTTTATACCTAGTAGACTCATTATCGGGTAAAAGTGTAAAGCACAGATACTAACCTGTGCTCTATTTCTAGGCTTTATATAAATTGATGACTTTTTATTTGGGCTCCGTAACTATGTATGGGATGATCATTTCTTCTAACGAAATACCTCCATGTTGGAAAGTGTTTTTGTAATAGTTCGCATAGTAGTTGAAGTTGTTTGGATATGCGAAAAATTTGTCTTCCACGCAAAATACGTAGGTGGTAGAAAGATTACGTTTGGGCAGGAACAATCGCTCTGGTTTTCGGGTGAAGTATACCCCTTTTTCGTCGAATGAAAGGTTTTTGCCTTGCTTGTATCTCAAGTTGTCGTTGGTAGACTCTTTATCCCCCACGATTTTATGGGGTCTACGTACAAACACGGTCCCATGATCTGTGGCAAAGATTACTTTTACTTTTTTTGCAGATAAGTTTTTAAGCAAATCAAAGAGGGGAGAGTGTTCAAACCAAGATTTGGTAATGGATCTGTACGCAGGCTCTGTTGACGCCAGTTCCCTAATCATATTCATGTCTGTACGTGCATGAGAAAGCATATCTACGAAGTTATAAACCAGTACATTGAGCTTGTTTTGTAGTAGATTATTGTATTGTTCTACAATTGCTTTTCCTTGGTTTATGTTTACAATCTTATGGTAGGAGAACTTGTAGTCGGCTTTATTCTTTTTGAGTTGTAATGCGAGAAGTTCCTCCTCGTGTAGATTTTGTCCTTCTTCGTCGTCATCGTTTACCCAGAGATTAGGGTGGTTCTTTTCGATCTCGGAGGGCATCATACCCGCAAATATGGCATTACGTGCATAGGCGGTCGTAGTGGGTAAAATAGAGTAAAACATACTCTCTTCCAATACTGTATAAAACTCTTCGATGATAGGTTGTAATACTCTCCACTGGTCAAACCTAAGATTGTCCATAAGTATAAAGAAGGTACACTCGTTCTCTGCTACAATGGGCAAAACCTTCTTTTTAAAGAGTTGGTGCGACATGAGAGGTCTATTGATATTCGCATTGTTAAGCCAATCTTCATAGTTGTTTTCTATATATCTCGCAAACAGCCCATTCGCTTCTGTTTTTTGATTGTCCAAGACTTCAGTCATTCCCGCATCGTCAGAATTTTCCAAGGCCAGCTCCCAAAATACCAGTTTTTTATAGACATCGCACCATTCGTTGAAATCCAAGTTGTCGTTGAATGCCATGGTGATGTTGCGGAAATCTTGCTGATAAGAGAGGTTGGTTTTTTCAGTGACCAATCTTTTGTTGTCAAGAATCTTCTTGATTGAGATCAAGATCTGGGTTGGGTTGATGGGCTTTAATAAGTAATCAGCTATTTTAGACCCAATGGCTTCTTCCATGATCCGTTCTTCGTCACTTTTGGTGATCATGACCACAGGAAGTGTCGGGCGTAGTTGTTTTACTTTTTCAAGAGTTTCGAGTCCTGTAATGCCTGGCATGTTTTCATCTAAAAACAATACGTCTATGTCAGGATTGGTACATTGCTCTATGGCTTCGTTGCCATCAAAGACTGGTATAATGGTGTAGCCTTTACTTTCTAGAAATATGATATGTGGCTTTAAAAGATCTATCTCGTCGTCGGCCCAAAGTATGGTATGTTTTTGCATGAAATTTATGTTATTATGATTTAACGGATAATAAATTATTTTATTGTGATAGACGTCAAATATTGTTAAAAATATGCGCTATCACAAATCTTATTTTTGTGAATATGAAATTGGTTCTGATTAATAGACTATGATTATTTCAATAAAGTTTCAGCTTAGTTCCCCAGATGATGATAAGCCAAGTGTAGGTATTCGCAAAGGTCTGAAGCTTTTAAGGTTTCTTGACTTTGAATTTTTTTTTGAATGATCAAGTCAGCGGTAAGCCCATGCAGGTATACCCCTAATGTTGCTGCTTGGAAAGCTTCATATTTTTGAGCCATAAGTGCAGTAATGATCCCTGTAAGAACATCGCCTGAGCCTCCTTTTGCGAGACCTGCATTACCCGTACTGTTAAAGGCCACTTCTCCTTGAGCATTGATAATGGCGGTATGAGTGTTTTTGAGCACAATGATAATATTCAGTTCTTTAGTTTTGGCAATACCGGTTTGAATACGATCCAAATGGGTCTTGTGGTGTCCAAATAGTCTATCAAACTCCTTTGGATGTGGCGTGAGTACGGTATCTTGGGGAAGCATTGTGAGCATTTCTGGTGCAGAGGCAATGATATTGAGTGCATCTGCATCTAAAACCATAGGTAGCGTTCTTTCTTTAAGGAAGAAAAGTAAAGCTTCTTTAGTTTTGGCATGAGTGCCGATACCTGGTCCCATGCCTACTGCATCAAAATCTTTGATAGCGGGATAGGTAGTGGTAATAGCTTCTTTGGTAAAATCGGCCCATACCATTGCCTCAGGCACTGAGTTTTGTAAGATATCGTAACCACAGCTCGGGATATGTACCGTAGTTTTGCCTGCCCCGGCTCTCACACATGCCTGTGTGGCTAATACTGCGGCACCAATCATTCCGTAACTGCCTGCAACAATCAGAGCGTTGCCATAAGTGCCTTTATGAGTATGTGCTGTTCTCTGTTTATAGATGGTTTTTATGTAGGAGTGCTCTAAAAAAGTATGTGGGGTTATCGTCTCTTCCATATATTGGGGATTGAGCCCAATATCTACTATTTCAAATTGGGGTACCCATTTCGCATTTTCAGGCAGTAGAAAACTCAGTTTGGGGGTTTGGAAAGTAATCGTAAGATTTGAGCATATTACAGTGTCTTCTTGCGAATTGTTGGTGTCTGTATATAAGCCAGAGGGGACATCTACTGAAACTACTTTGTTCCCAGATAGGTTGATGCATTCAATTATATGTTTATGGATTCCTTCTACAGGCCTGTTAAGTCCCGTACCAAAGAGTGCATCTATGAGGAGATCCCCAGACTTTATAGGAATAGAACTTGTAGTATCTACGATGTTTTGTATAGATATCAAGCTTTTCAGTCGCTCATAATTGCAGCTTGCATCTACAGAAAGCTTGGAGTGGTCGCCGATGAGGAAACATTGGATTTCGAAACTTTGAAGTTTTAATAGTCGCGCTATGGCTAAACCATCGCCACCATTGTTGCCAATACCGCAAAAAATACTTATTGAAGTTGTATTGGGGAAATATTTGATCAGGCGGTTTACAAATGCTTCGGATGCCCGCTCCATTAAATCTATAGAGCTTATCGGCTCTTTTTGTATGGTAGTTTGATCCAATTGTCTGATCTGAACTGCATTGAAGATTTTCATGGGTGTCGTAAAAACTTGATCTAAAGGTTTGACCTATTTTCCCTCAGGCCTACAGCAGTCTGGTAGTTCGTCAATGGCCTTGCCTTCGCTGATTTTAGTTTTAGTAGCATGCCCCACCTTGGCACATATAGTTTCAATAGCATCCTGATTAGTCAGAGTACTATCAAATGAGACTTTGAGTTCTTCATTGTTGGCATTCCAAGTAGCAGATTTTACACCATTGATCCTTTTTACATGGGTTTCTATGCGATCTTTACACATGTCGCAGTTGCCACGGACCCAAACTTTCTTTTCTGTTATTTTGGCATTGTTGCCACAGCTCGTAAATAGAGCTGATGAAAGTGTGCAGCAGATAAATATGATTATTGATTTCATAGCTTTATGTTTTTATAGAAGCGTTTAAATACAAAAGGCAGCAGGTTTCTAGGACTGAACCCTACCTACTGCCTTTTTTTTGAGAATGGTTTTTATTAATGTTTTGATAAGTAACTAGCCACACCTTCTCTAGTGTCCACCATGGCTTCGTCGCCTTTGTTCCAACCTACAGGGCAAACTTCGCCATGCTCTTCATGGTGATGCAGTGCATCAACCATTCTTACTGCCTCGTCAATGTTTCTGCCTAGTGGTAGGTCGTTGATCACACAGTGACGTACAATTCCTTTTTTGTCGATTAAGAAAGTACCTCTGAATGCAGCAGGAGTACCTACGAATTCCATTTCACCTTCATCATTGTAGCCATATTCACCAGCTAACACACCATAGTTAGATGCGATTGATTTAGAGACGTCTGCTACCAATGGGTAAGTCACACCTTCTATACCACCTTTGTTTTTAGGGGTATTCAACCATGCTAAGTGTGTGTGTTCGCTATCGATGGAGCAACCCACTACGGCAACGTTACGAGATTCGAATTCTTTAAGCTTTTTTTGGAATTCAAGGATTTCCGTTGGGCAAACAAAAGTGAAGTCGAAAGGATAGAAAAAGAAAACTACATCTTTTTTGCCGATGTACTGAGAAAGAGAAAAGTTCTCTACTATTTGACCACCAACCACTGCTGTTGCAGAGAATACTGGAGCTTTTTTACCTACTAAAGAAGACATTGTATTTTAATTTAAAAATGTGAAAACAAGAATGTTTAAAAGTGCTGAATTGTACTGAACAGCAAAATTTGTTTTTTACAGAAACCAGTTGCAAAACTAATAGTTTTCAGAAACAAACTCTAGGTTTGTTTTGGGAAAATTCTGCAAAGTGCTTTTATATGATATTATGAACTTGGCCGTTTATTATTTTTCTTTATATTTGATACTAACATTCACTAGTTAATGCGTTAATGTATTTAAATGCATATTATGACGAAAAACCGAAATTTTAAGATACATATAGAAGAGCCTTGTATGGTAAGTAAGGAGAATTTCACACGGACAACTCACGGGTTTTTCTGTGCATCGTGCCAGAAATGTGTGGTGGATTACACTCAATATTCTGATCAGGAATTGGCGCGAAGTATGAGTCGTCCACAAGTTTCTTCATGTGGGATATTTACCAAGGAGCAACTGGATAAAGTATACCAAGAGAAATCACTGCCTCAAACGAAAGCTCGTAGCTTGCCAGCATTGTTGCTTTCGGGCTTATTTCTAACTGGTCATTCGCTTCAGGCTCAAGAGGAGCCTTTAGTGGATAGTACAAGTGTTGTAAAAGCACCTGAGGATACTTTGTCGCATGAGGTGTTGGAGGCAATGGTAGATACAATGATGTTTGAACTAGAGGATAGTAATAGCGTGAAAATTATTAAAAGTGAAATCGACTCTAATTGTTTCAGGGCTAGTAGCATACCTTTCGGCGATTTTGTGACTATATCGGGAGGCTTTGCTCCTAGTTATTTGGAAACAGACCTAAACCCGATATTAAGAAAAATGAGTGAAATTGCTAGAAATCCCGTAGATACAGTGAAGAGAGTTATTAATGCAGTTAGAGAAAAACCGAAGCCCGCTTCTGATGAGTCAAAGGATACTGTTCCCAAAGAAAAGCCCCTAGCCTGGCTCTCAAATTTAATCTCGAAGAGGTTTAAGAAGGACGATGAAGATGAGAGTGGCACTGTTTAGTGAGCCTAGTCTATTTTTATGAATCCAAGAGCTATGGCCCTTTGATACTTAATTATTAGAAATATCCTGAATTAAAAACCCCTTAATAGATTGGTACTTACAAAACAGAAGAACTTCTTTTTGTACAGAAAAATAATTGTCGTAATATTGTAGCCATTTTATTAGGAGAATAGTATAATGAGCAAGAAAATTGTTAAAATTGGGAATGTCAATGCTGGCGAAAAAGGTCTCTTTTTGATTGCTGGACCCTGTGTGGTAGAAGAAGAAAGCATCATGATGCAGACTGCCGAAACACTTAAGAAAGTGAGTGAGAGATTGAATATCCCATTGATTTTTAAGTCATCATTTCAAAAGGATAACCGTAGCTCTGTAGAGTTTTTTCAAGGACCAGGTGTGCATGAAGGTTTGGAAATATTAGCAAAGATTAAGAAGCAGTTCGATTTGCCAATAGTTTCAGATATTCACTATCCAGATCAGATTGCAGCGTCTGCTGATGTTTTGGATGTGATCCAAATTCCAGCATATTTGTGTATGCAAACCACCTTGGCTGTCGAAGCTGCTAAAACAGGTAAGGCGATTAACATAAAGCATGGACAGTTTTTGGCCCCAGAAAACATGATCAAGCCTGTTCAGAAGATAGAGGCGGCGGGTAACTACAACATTATGGTTACCGAGCGCGGATATACTTTTGGCTACAACGATTTGATCGTGGATCCAAGGAGTTTTTATGAGATGCGTCAGTTTGGATATCCTGTAATTTTTGACGTTACGCATTCCATCAGAAAATATGGCATTCCTAGCTCGGATCCTAAAGGAGGGGCGAGACAATATCTGCCTACCATTGCCCGTGCGGGCGTAGCTGCAGGTGTAGATGGTGTGTTTATAGAAACGCACCCAGATCCAGCAAAAGCGCTTTGTGATGCTGCAAGTCAATATAAATTGGCTGACTTTGAGGAGTTCTTGAAACCACTCATTGAGATACATAATTTAGTAAGGGAAATAAAAGAATAATAAATACAGTGGTTGGGCGAAATGTGTTGGGTGGTGATTTTAACCCAAAACCTAGAACCCAAAATTCAAAAATAGAACAAATGGAGTTATACTTAGATTCAGTAGATTTTAAAGAAGTAGAGGAGTCGATGTCGTTAGGGATTATAGCGGGGCTTACGACCACACCTACTTTTATGCACCGTCATGGCATTACAGATATTGATCTGTCTCTTATACACATCTCCGAGCCCACGA
>CAMFLX010000115.1 GCA_945957555.1 uncultured Cytophagales bacterium | reverse complement strand
AAATCGACAACCTGAGACATCAAATGGACAACAAGAGACATCAAGTCGACGACCACAGACATCAAATAGGTGACTCTAAACACCAAATTCACGACCGAAAACATCAAAATTGAAATTTAGGGACCTGAAAATCGCGATTTTAGCTGTCAACTTGACATCTGCAGGCCTGAAATCGGTAACTTAAGACATCAAAATAATGTCTTGAGATATTGAATCGACGCCCAAAGATGTCGAATAAGTAGTACCAACCTGAATTTGAGGTCTGAAGACCACTCGCCGAGGCCTGAAGATATGAAAGAGAGGTCTACGGTCGCCCGAGGAGTCAAACCGGTCTTTCATTGGCGAGAAGTTATTGAGCCCCCAAAAAAGGCAGCAACCGCCTCAAAATAGCTCTCAGAAATGTAGCCAATGCCATCAGAAACCTCAAAGACAACCATTTAGTCTTTTTCTTTTCCAGAATATCATATCGAAAGGGACACACTGTGGCCATAAGTTCAACGGCACGAAAGCTTGCCATCATCATTTGGAACATGATCGTAAAAAGTACCCTACTGACCCTCAATTCAATATCTTTTCATCGATGAAAAACGAAAATTGAAATTGGTAAAAAGAATTCAAAAACAAATCGCTAAATTGGGACTGACTGTCGAAGATCTTGAAATTTTAACTAATTGATAATAATTATAAACAAAAAACGTTAGTCAGAATTGATACAGTGCCATCGCTAGTAGACCAGTAGAATAAAAATAAGTATAAAAAATGAAAAAGTCAGTATTATTTTACGTAATTGATTTACATATAATCCTTTGTATAGCATTCAATAATACTATTTTAGCTCAAGAAACAAAAAAAAAACAACAGAATGAAACGATTCTCCTTGCTGTACAAGATAATCCAGTAGCTTCGTCCGAAGCCATGATAGTTGCTGGTAATGCCAGGTTTACCGTGCTTGCCCCAGAGCTCATACGTATGGAATATACTCCATTAGGAAAATTTGAAGACAAAGCTTCATTAGTATTCATAAACCGTAATCTACCTGTTCCAAAATTTTCTACGAAAACAAATGGAAAAACCATAACCATCAAAACTGAGAAATTAGTATTGAAATATAAGGATGATGGCAAACCATTTACGGATAAAAACCTGTCAGTGGAAATTGCCGGAAACAATGGCAAAAAAACTATCTGGATGCCGGGTATAATAGATACTCTCAATTTGAAAGGAACATTGAGGACGCTTGATGGAGCCAATGGTTGGGACTTCGAAAAAAAACTCGAACAAGGTATTTTATCCAGAAGTGGTTGGGCAATCGTGGATGATAGTAAAACCAACTTGTTTGATGGTACAACTGATTGGAACTGGGTTACGCAAAGAACTGATACTACATGCATAGATTGGTATCTGTTTGCCTATGGTACCAACTATAAAAAAGCACTTGGCGATTACATTAAAGTGGCAGGACGAATACCTGTCCCTCCCAAATATGCTTTTGGATATTGGTGGTCTCGATATTGGATATATAACGACAATGAACTACGTCAATTGGTAAATAATATGAGACTTTTCGATATTCCAATTGATGTTATGGTTATCGATATGGACTGGCACGAAACGTATGGTTTTACGAGTAAAAATTTAGTCAAAGACCCCATGGGCGAATGGAAAGGTTGGACAGGATATACATGGAACAAAAACCTATTTCCTGAACCTCAGAAATTCTTGGAATGGACAAACCAGCAGCACCTGAAAACAGCTTTGAACCTCCATCCTGCATCTGGAATCCCAACTATGGAAGAACATTATGGAGAATTTGCCAAAACCTATGGGTTCGATACAACCAAACACGAATATATCCCTTTTAAAATGTCGGAGAAAAAATGGGCAAAAACTTATTTCAATGTTATCTTAAAGCCTATGGAAGATCAGGGTGTGGATTTTTGGTGGCTCGACTGGCAACAATACATATATGATAAAACTATCAAAAACCTCAGCAATACTTGGTGGCTCAATTATACATTCTTTACTAATATGGAAAAACAAGGAAAACGACCATTGCTATTCCACCGATGGGGTGGTATGGGTAACCACAGATATCAGGTAGGTTTTTCTGGTGACACTTATACAAGTTGGGAATCTCTAGAATTCCAACCTTTTTTTACGGCTACAGCATCAAATGTTGGTTATAGTTATTGGAGTCACGATATTGGTGGTCACCAGTCTAATGGCCATCCCACCGAAGGCGAATTGTATCTTCGGTGGATACAATTTGGCGTGTTTAGTCCAATTTTACGTACCCATTCTTCTAAAATATCTGAAATTGAACGTCGTTTTTGGATGTTTCCAAAACAGTTTTCTGACATGCGCAATGCAATAAAACTTCGCTATTCATTGGTGCCATACATTTATAAAAGTGCATATCAGGCATACAAAACAGGCATCTCAATATGTCGCCCCATGTATTACGACTTTCCGCAGTCAGAAAATGCCTATTCCTTTAAAGGGCAATATATGTTTGGAGACGATATACTGGTTGCTCCGGTAACAGTTCCTTTATCACAGACGAACTGGTTGGCTAAGAAAAAAATATGGTTACCCGAAGGTGATTGGTTCGAATTCTGTTCGGGTACAATCTTGACAGGAAACCAAGTTATTGAACGTTCTTATGCACAGGACGAAATTCCTTTTTTCTGTAAGGCTGGTTCAATTATTCCGATGAATCCCAATGTGAAAAATCTTCAGGAAAAACCATCGCTTCAAGTGATTTCTTTTATACCCGGAACGTCTTTCGCAAGTGCCGAACTCTATGATGATGACGGGACTACTGATGATTATAAACGTGGAAAGTTTTCAAAGCGAACGGTAATGCGTCAGAATATTAACGACACAACCATGAGAATAACAATTGAGCCTGTCGTTGGTAACTATCAGGGAATGCCTGAAACGCAGTCTTTTGAATTGAAACTACTGAATTCAATATTACCAGTATCAGTTACTATTAATGATGAAATTGGTGATATAAAGTATTTGAATACAGAGTTGTCAGTATCTGTAATTATTCCCGAAATGCCTATAACTGAAAAAATAGAAGTTTTGATTAAGTTTGACCAATCTTTTGCAAACCAACTTCAGGCTCTCAATGGAAACAAAGGTTTCTTGAATCGGGCAGCATTGATAACTGAAAAATTAAAATTTGCTGTTGCTGCTGACGATTGGGGAGGTACGTTACCCAATGCAATTTATGAAACAGGAAACATTTCTAATATGATGTTGTATCATCCTGAACAGGTATTTACACTCATTCAAAGGCTTAACAAATTAAAAGTTTATATACCTAATGCATTTATGTCAATACCAAGCCTTAAAACAGAAAATATACAACCAATGATTGAATATTTAGGATTTAAACCTTTAGAATGATCTAAAAAAGACAACAAACAACGTTGCCTAGCACAGGCCCATAAGTATTGTTTTTTGTAGTTATATACACATTACTCTCGCTTGCAAGCATTCTGTTCAGTTGATAGTTAAGCGTCCATGAAGTCCCCAACTGCTTATAGCCTCATCCGTTATATATGAGTTGGGGTTAAGCTAACTCGAGGAATGTCTGCAGAACATATCATTGTAACAGGTCATTGAAAATCAGCAGGCTAAGTTTTGAACCCTATATGGATTCATTTTGCGTTTCCTGTAGCCTTTCACCTATTCTTGGACCACCCCGTGGTTCCGATGAATGACGTCATTCATCGTACCCTGCGCTTTACGTAGGGCTATTAATTTTGAACCCCGTCAGGGTTCATCATTGGCATACAAACGTTCATACCCAACGCTTCAAGAATCCTCCTGCAGTTAGACATTTTAGCAAGTACATCCCGACCAAAAGATCATTGAGAGCCTCCCCCCTATTCTTGCTATAAAACTAGGCAATGTCTAGCATCAAGGCCAAGCCCCATCTAGCCATTGCCTAGCCCATAAAAGCCAGCCCTACATGGGCAAGCCCTTTACTCTTTGATCAGCTCGTACATTTTAGCATCTATCTTTAAGTAATAGATTCCGGGTTTCAGGTTGGCTCCAAATTCGGCAGTAGAAACATTCTTATATTCTTCACAGAGTCTACCTTTTGTATCTATAACCTGCAGATCAGTGGCATGAGTTGTGGAAAAGTGAAAAGTGGACCTACTCGGGTTGGGATAAACCGAAATGCCTTGATATGAAACGGACTCTGTCTCTGACAGCCCCGTAGCGACACCGCAAGTGCTTAACTCGCCAAGAACACAAGCTAGATAAACCTCGAGATTGGTATAGTCGGTATTGAGTGTATATTTAGCACCATCGCTAGCATCATTGGGCTTGAGTCCATTGGCGGTCTCCCAGTCGTTGGGCATACCGTCATGATCACTGTCTATGGGTGCTGTTCCATTTTTTAAGGATGGATGGCCATCAGACTGCCCAATGTTACTCACAAACCCATTATCACCTTTGGTGGCCGTCCCTATACGAACTTCATTAATAATACGAGTATCTACAGCATCTCTTCGAGGAAAAGAACACCCTACTCCTGCAAGTACATCTGTATAGGCATCTGCTGCGGTTTGCTGGTTAATGGGCATGAATTCGGCAGGTACTGCTAATTTAATACTTGAAATGGAAGCTTGGTCATTGGTCTTCTTGCCCTCTAGGTCATTAGGAAACACGCCTTTCCAGTTGTCTTTGGTAACATCGTCGTGCCCGACAAGCACATTATCAGCAACATACCATTTACCATAGTTCCCAACCCCACCTTTTTGCGTCCATGGGGAGCAAACCCTCGCATGTTTTTCAAAGGTGGTAGGAGTGCCTGGTCCTGGCTTTATATAATTGGCCACTACATTAACCCAACAACCATCTCCTGATGTTTTTTTACCGTCGTTGGTTTGTATCCATTCCCCTCCATAGATGCCTTCATTCTTCCAATTGTAGAGTACGTTATTCCTGACATCATTGTGGCCCGCACCTGAGGCAATACGTGGGTTACGGTCTGTGTTGTGCGCAAATAAATTATGGTGATAGGTAGCACGCTCCCCGCCCCAGATGCCCCCAAACTTATGATCAGCAGAACAGGCTTCGGTAATCATGCACCATTGCACCGTTATGTCATAGTTCCAATACACAGAAAATACCTCATCGCTACTGTAACTGCTTGATACATGGTCGATGATAATGTTCTTGTAATAGTGCCCACCGGTTATCACATCGCCCGTACCATTGCCCCGTACCCTAATATACCTCAAGATTACATTACTGGCATTGATACTGAGAGAGCCGTTGATTTCGATGCCATCTCCTGGCGCTGTTTGTCCTGCGATGGTAACATCGCCATTGGTTATGTTAAAATCCCCCTTAATAGTGCCGCCTACCCTAAACACGATGGTCCTTGCACCTGAGGCATTAAGAGCATCACCCAAGCTACCAGAACCTGAGGCATTAAGGTTTGCAACTTCAAACACCTTACCTCCTCTCCCACCTGTGGCATACTTACCATAGCCCTCCGCTGTAGGAAACGCGATCTTCTGCGCAAAACCATTATTAACCAGAAAAAGTAAGAAGAGGCAGCCCAATACCCGAACCGAGTGTTGGCATTTATTTTTGATGTGATGAATATTTAACATGGAAACAATAGATATAGGGTTACTCTTTAATTAATTTATAAGTTTTATTCCCTGTTTTGAGAAAGTAAACCCCTTGCTTTAGATCATGTCCAAATTCTTTGTGTGATACGTTTTTGAATTCCAGTATGAGTGCGCCGCTGGAATCAAACACTTGCATATTGGCCACATTTGGAAGCTCAACTTTAAAGTTTCCTGTACTTGAATTTGGGTAAATGGAAACAAGCTGGGCAGGAGCGTCTTCGCCATCCAATGTGGTGGCGGGAGAAATGTTCACAATGATTCTTTGATAAGATTTCAGTGCTGGGGTACCATTGTCGGTCACTTCAAGAATTATGTGCAACTGCTTGCCCAATTCATTGGGCACCACAAATGATGCTTTATCCTTTGAGGTACTGTTGTTGATGATCAGCTTCGAGCTGGCATTGTCTGCATCGTCATACCGCCACCAACTGTAAGTGAGTGAATTGCCGTCAGGATCAGTAGTAGGTGTTGCATCAAGTGTTATGGTTTGCCCTGGTGCAGCCGTGATCACAGTATTACCTGCCGTTTTTGCAATTGGTTGGTGGTTTGCATTGGCAACAGATTTCACACACCAATCTGCACGGGCAGCAAAATCGTTTTGAAAAGCCTCTGTCCACCGCCATAGAGGCTCAAGGTAGGCAGTAAGTGAGGCATCATTAGGAATCGCTTTTGCGAGCTGTACCCTACCCCAAGCCGTACTTGCATACCATCTGCCAGTTGGATACTTGTACCCTGTTTCAAGAACGGGATCAAGCCAAGTATTGTCTCGCACATGGACATATCTGCCAGCCCAACCACCCCAATCGGGATGTTCCAAATTTTGCAAGCCCGTAGGAATGGCGTGCATAAATGCTGGGGAATCTCCTTCAGAATTGAAATCGCCATTGTCCAACAAATTATATGCAGCGCAAAGTGCTCCATTGTTTTGCTTTATGTTTGGGGTCATCCAAGAGCTGAGTAGATATTTCTGCTGTTCCGCTGGCAAATACTTTTTCCAATGGTAAAATATGGCGATGAATTGATCTGAGATAATGGTCAGAATATTGTATTTGCCCCATTTAGGTTTGATATAAGTTTGATAGGTATTGTCTTGTTCCCAAATAAAAAAGAAGCGTAGTTTACTTGCTACATAATCCATTTTTTCAGGATGCTTCTCCTCTATAGTCTTGAGCGCACGGGCAAGTGTATTGGTGCCTCCCCATGCCTGAAACCAAATAGGCTGATTGTCTGATTCATCAAGAAGTACCTTGACAATGTGCTGTGAACCAGGAGTTATGGAATCCATTTCACCCTCAGACTTACAGTTGCCAAGAAAAATGCGATCCCTGAGGTATTTTGGTGAAGGGTATCGTGTATCATGATTTACAAGGTTAGGGTATACTTGTTCATAACCATCCACATAGGCTTTATGCCAGTCGTCCCCAAGCCATTTGTAGCCATGCCAGTGGTATTGTGAGCTTGTGGTGATTATGCCTTCCACATCCCACTCGTTAGAGTAGAGGAGAAAGCGCACCAATGAACATTGATCATCGGCCTCACCGTCACTGAGGACCATTACGCGAGGTCTGTAATCTGCATTTTGTGGAAATGTACTGGCAGACGATGCTCCTAAACAGGCGATAAGAGCTATTTTGAAACTAATGGACAAATTGTTTAGAGTAAACATAACTAACTTGATAAAATTAAATACATACTCATACTATCTTATTTTGAAAACACAAGGGCTGCCCATAAAAGCCAGCCCTTGTGTTTTTTGGGAATTTACACCATTTGCCGATGCAATAAGTAACCCATACTTACATTCGACTACTCTTTCACCAACTTGTAAGCCCTATTACCCGATTTCAAGAAATACACACCTGGTTTCAAGTTTGCACCCAGCTCTATTTCCAAAACATTCTTATACTCTTGCACCAATCTCCCCTCCATATCAAACAATTGAAGGTCAGACAATTTATTGGTATGAATGTTAAAGTTTGACTTAGTCGGATTAGGATAAATGGTAACTTCAGAACTTACCTCTACCTCTTGTAAGTCAGTCACTAAACTACAAGTGTTAAATTCACCAAGTAGACAACCCAAATACACTTCCAAATTGGTATAAGAGCTATTGAGTGTATAGCTGTTGCGGTCGTTTGCGTCATTAGAGTTCAGTTTATTGTTTTTCTCCCAAGTATCAGGCATTCCATCCTTATCTGTGTCAGTTGGTGCTGTTGTGCTATTAAGTGTTGGCCAACCTCCTACTTCGGTTTGTGAGGCAATAATCCCCTTGTTACCATTAGGAGCTGTACCATTTTTCACTTCGTTTATTAGACGAACATCAAGCGGGTCTCTTTTGGGAAAGCTACAGCCTACGCCATCCAACACTAATTGATAGGCTTCTTGTGCGGATTGTTGATTGATAGCCATCGAAGGCCATGGATTATCAAGCTTAACGAGCGGAATATCATCTTTCCCCCCTTTGCAATCTACCCCTCCGTTCCAGTTGTCGGCTGAAACAGATGTATTACCAACCACATAATTACCCGCAACATAAAATTTACCGTAATCGGTTTTCACATCTCTGTAAGATGGGTTAATAATACGATTTTTGACAGCCGATTCTGTAGCGGGACCTGGTTTATAATAGTTGTTCACCATGTTGATATTAACATAGTTATACTTATCGTTACCAACTTGCTGTTTCTCTCCTCCATAAGCACTGTTATAACCCCAATTGTAGATCACGTTATTACGGTAATCGGTATTTCCACAACCAGAAGCGAAACGCATATTTCTACTTACACAATGCGCAACTAAATTGTGGTGAAAAGTACTGTAAGGCGAGCCCCAAATACCTGCAAAGCCGTGTGTCCCCCCTCTATTGAGTGTTTCGGAAATCATAGACCACTGTACTGTGATATTTTCTCCATGATATAGCGAAAGGGTTTCGTCATCACCCCAACTTGCCGTCACATGGTCAATGATAATGTTCTTCCGATACCTCATAGATAAAGCATCTGCATCATTTTGGATCAAATCTCCATATCGAATTCTGATATATCGAATAATAACCTCATCTGCATTGATATTCAGAGTGTATTTTTTGAGACAAATACCATCTCCAGGGGCTGTTTGCCCAGCAATTGTAATATAAGGGTTTGTAATGTTCAAATTACTGTTCAAAGTGATCGTTCCCGAAACCCTAAACACCACTGTTCTTGGCCCGGAAGCTTCCACAGCAGCTCGAAGACTACCCGTCCCTGCATCGTTTAGGTTAGTTACCTCATATACAGTACCGCCTCGCCCTCCAACTGTATACTTACCATAGCCCTCTGCTGTAGGAAAAGCCAGCTTTTGAGAAAAGCTATTTTGCAGTATGAAAAGTGTCAGTCCTCCGAATAGGAGTCTCAATGTTCTTGAATAACTGTTTGCCATTGCTTGTCATGTTTTTGTTTACGAATTTGATATATTGCGCTATCACCATAATGGTGATATTAGGGCGAAGCTCTATAAGCTTCGCCCGACCCCTCATTTTTACTCCTTCACTAGCTTATATACCTTGGAATTCACTTTGAGCATGTATATGCCAGGCTGTAAATTCTCGGCGATTGTCGTCTGTAAAACGTTTTTATAAACCTCTAACAAACCACCTTTTGAATCAAATAGCTGCACATCTTGGGCTAATGATAGACTTACCTGAAAACCTGTGTGGGTCGGATTGGGGTAGATAGAAACATCTGAAACCTCTTCCGAATCGTTCAAATCTGTCACTACACCACATTTTGTAGGGTCGCTAAGGGTGTTTCCTGCCAATTTCTCCACTTGAGCCTTTACTTTATCAACGGATACCATCCACGATTTATACTCATAAGGAGGGGTAAATGCGGTATAACCACCGGCTGCACCTCCGGTGGTAGTCCCCGTGCAACTGGTAAATTTGCACCCAATAGGAAAAGAACCTCCTTCGGTAGTGCCACTCATCAGTTTGCAAGGATTGTTAATGTTGTAGAAATCGCAATTTTCAATTCTAGTGTTGGCTTTAAACCCAGCACCACTGCCATTGCTACTAGTGAAACCATTAGGCATGCTGTACAAACAGTTCACTACATGTATTTTGCCATAACGTGTGCGAGGTTGGCGGTCGGAGACATCTTTCCACCAGCAATTGATATATGAGGTATTAAGCTTACCTTCACTTATTGTTTCGCTATCACTTCCTCCTATGAGATTTGATAAATTGTGAGTACCGTTTGCAGAATATGTAAAAATACACCAAGTGACAGACACGTTATCGGATCCTTTTGAAATATCAAAATTGCCGTCTTCTCCATCCATCACCACACAATGGTCTACCCATATTCTCTGGCTGTTTACTATGTTAAAAGCATCCCAGTTCTGATTGGAGTTGGAATTGCCTGGCCCTTGGATCTGAATGTTACGAATCACAATGTTCTTTACATTTTGCACCTGCCAAGAACATTTAACCACAATACCAGGTTTCACACCTAATATTGTTTTATTCGATTGAAAATTCAGCACATCGCCTGTTGTACCTTTATAACCATTTCCCATGGAATTCATGATGTGAATTACCTTGGCATCGGAAGACTCCACGGCTGATTTTAATTGCGCAAATGTGGTCACCTGTGTAACACTGGCATTTCCTCCGCCTGTTGGAGGTCCAACATAAGTTTGTCCATTGTAATTGGCCCATCCGATGGATTGGCACTGATCTTGAGCATAAACTGATACTTGCAATATCAGCGCAAGAGTAACTAAACGTAACTTTTTTAGCATATGTAGAAATTTTTAATTTGTTGTGTTCTTCCTTTATTTTCACAATTCCATTCTGGATTGATTCATCGCAAAACTGAATTGTCAAATTGTATCCGAACCTCTATTAGAGCTTACACATCAAAAAAAGACTAGTAACAGTTTTCAGGAAAAAAATTTATTATTCTTGTAAAAAATATGACTTAGCTAATAATAAGTAGCTGTGATGATGCAAAAAACAGGCTTTAGCTAAATGAATGTGATGAAGCTTTACTGAAAAATATGATGTAGGGGAGTGGTTTTGCTAATAAATAACCGTAAGGTTTAGGGCTTCCGAACCATTATTGATCACCACTATATAATTGCCTATAGGTATATATTTGCCATTGAGTTTGGCATCCCAAAGCTTCGGCAAGGTAAACTCTCCCAAATAGTTGCCCCATTTGTCTACCACCTCTGCTTTGCCGATTTGAGAAAATAAATATTCATCGTCTATACCGTCTGCATTGGGCGTGATTACGATGTCTTTACAGTCAACCCTTGAAACACTGAGGGAGTCCTTTAATGTATATTTACAATTTTCAGGGCCCGAAATAATTACTTGATAGCATGATTCGGAGAGATTCAAAAAGGTGCCTGATGTCGAGGTGGATTCCCTTCCTGTGAAACAAGCTTTGAGCGTGATATTATAATTTGATTTGGGTTGGTTGCTAAGTTTTATATCAATAGCAGCCTGTTTGGTGCAATTGGCGTTTGTTATTTGCCAAGTAACCCCCTTCTCATTTATGCATGGTGTCATATCTACCGTGAAGCTGTCTGTACTCAACTCTAGCCCCGGAAACAAACTGTTACTTAGTTTTGACACATAGACCCCAGTATCGGTAGCAGACATTGTATCAATAGTATACTTACTAGAGGTTATTGGGGTAAGTACACCGTTGTGATACCACTTTCTCTCAATTCCACTTATGCCCAAGTCTATGTTTGCAAAGAATGAACCGCTGTCTTTTTCGGCAATACTCTTTGCATAGCCCATTTTGATCAGCTTTTGTGGCACCAGCTTAAAGATATTCTGATAGCTTGGGTATGTAGTTAAGGGCATGAGATTCTTAAATGTTAATTGATTGTTATATAAACGAATCGTTTTCAACTTGGTATAAGTATTCAAACTTGGTAATGAGTCAATCAAATTATTGTCCAAATAAATGGTTTCAATTTTGAGGGGCAATTTTGGAAAATTCCTTATCAGGTTGTAGGTGGCATCAAGCTTTTTGAGACTATCAAATAAGGTTAAACCTGATAAGTCTGATATATTGTTTCTGTAGCAATCTAACTGTCTAAGCTTTTTAGAGTTCTTAAAATCGGGAAGATGTGATAAATTAGTTGCAGCTACATCCAAATATTCAAGATCTGGAAGATTTATGGGAGGAATTGTATCAAATAGGTTGGATTTGACTACCAACTCCTGAAGCTTGATGTTTTTGGAAACGTCAGGAAATCGAGTTAGGTTAAGCTTTTGTATAGACAAAACTTCCAGATTAGGGAAGATTGAAAAATCGGGTAATGACTCAAACGCGTTTTCTCCCAAGTACAATATGGTAACTATACTAGGATTTGCAAACTCCGGAAACGTTGTGATAGCGTTTTTTGTAACGACAAGTTCTTTTAATGTTGAAAAATACTTGAGTTCATCTAAGGATACGATATTAAATACAGGACATGACAAAACGGTGACTTTCTGTGCTTCTGACACGATCAAATCTCCATTGATATCCACCGTATTGGGATAATTGGTGCTCAGGCATCTTCTGAAATTGGTATCTTTAATGACAATATTCTGACCAGCGCAGTTGAACAGAACCACGATCAGACTTAAAAATATGATTTTCAATCGTATCATTCCGTAACTGTGATGCTGCCTTTAATGACTTCGTTGTTTACATTTTGAATCACAAATTCAAAGTAGCCAAATTTTAAATTATTATTCAAATCTCTTGCATCCCATTGTGCCTTTTGACCCACATTTAATTCGACTCTATAAACCAATCTACCACTTTTGTCAAAAATAGTCAAATTTGATGGCAATTGCACTTCAGGACCTTGCCAGACCTCGGCTCTAGTAGTGTTGATATCATAGTTAAGATAACACTCACCCTTTTCAACCTTTATGTTTTGATATTTTGTTTGGCACTGGTATTTGTCTGTAATGGTTAGGGTGTATTCACCTTCCGAAAGATTAATAAAACGAGTATGACTTTGAGATACGCCATCATTAAGCTGAAGAGTGTAGGGCTCAAGCCCTCCTTTAAGGTCGATCACCTGAATCACCCCGTCACCATCACATGCTTTCGTTGTTTGCCAAGAGGCCGTAATCGATACATTTTTACAATTCACCTCCTTTTCTAAACTAACAGAACCACTGCTTTTATGGTTATTGACGGGCTCTTGTGTCGCTTTCTCTTGAACCAATGTTGGGCCGTTAGAATGAGATGGAGGCGCTACTTCGCTTTTGTCAACTATTGTTTTGGCAGAAAGGTCCTCGCTTGCCTCTATATGCTTAGATTCCTTTTGCTCTTTCAAAACAGGCCTCTTATCCATAATCGTATTATCAGAAGAATCGACCTTCTCTTGGAGCGTATCGGTGTGACTAGGCAAACTGTTTACAACTGGTGATTTCTGCGGTTCGATTCTTTCGGAATTTGTTTGGCTGAAATAATACGCCGTAGAAGCACCTAAAATACCAATTAACCCAATAAGTAGAGCTGTCCTTGACCTGACTTTAAGCTTATTTGCCTTGCGCTCTTCTTGGAGTAAGTCATGGATATGCATCAATTTATGCTCTTTAAGTGCCACAGAAGCAGCTTGTGCGACCTTTAAGCGTCCCTGCAATACCTTATCCTGAGCCAACTCTTGCTCAAAAGCTACCCTCTCATCCTGAGTCATTTGACCCGATAAATATTGGTGAATGATATCGTTAATATCAGATGAACTATACATATTCTAGTAAACGGTTTAAAATTTCTGGATTATTTTCGATCTGCTCCCACAACTTTTCACGACATCTTTTCATTTGCATTTTTGTAGAGGCTTCAGACTTCAAGCCCATCCTGTACCGGATGTCTTCCATAGACAAATCCTGATAAATGGTAAAATTAAGCATCTCTATACACTTTTGACCAATTTGTACAAAAAGAGTATTCAAAAGATTCTTTTCGGATTTTGCTAAAAACCAATCACCAATCTCCTCACTTAAAGTATGATAGGACTCATCTTCTTGAAAATCGACCAGTACTTGTCTGTTGTTTTTTCGCATTAAGTTATACCATTTGTTTATAGATATTGTGTATAGCAATCCGCAGATGTTAAGACCTGGCTCTATTTTATGATCCATAATCATTTTATATAAGCCCATCACAGCTTCTTGAAAAACATCCTCGATATCTTCCCTGCTGGCCTTTTTCCTCAGTAGGGATTTTTTTACGGTTGGGAAAGTTTTCTTATACAAGTACTTAATCACTTCCCTGTCTCTACCTTGAAGGATAAACTCATAAATATTATGTTCGTTGATCTCAGCCATACAATATTCTTACACTCCTAAATGAAGGAAGTAACAGATTTTACGAAAAACAAATATCATAAACGGAAAATGAATCAAATCTATATAGAATATTTCTAAGTAATATCCGCTAAATCATAATTTTTCAAGGCAACAGCTCTTTTTATATCCATTACCGTTCTACAAATATGTTTAGTAATTTTTCTAGTCGGAAGACTCTTCAACTCATCAGTTGGAATTTGAAATTATTTTAGACTATTTTTGATTTTTGCTAATCGTTAACTGTTGAAAAAAATCTCGTTGCTGGTCATTATTGCAGGCATAGCACAATTCATTTTGTGTCAACAGGTGGCGTCATTATCCTACCCAGACTATTTTTCAACAGCCTATTTAAACCAACCCCTCCTTATCAATCCTGCCTACATTCAGGATTCAGCCGTGTTCTCCTCAGGCCTTGCCTATAAAGGCAGATCAGGGGAATTCAAAAATGTGGCTAGTATAGCAGCCAATGCTGGGATATTCATCAATAATAAGGCAAGCAACACTCAGGCATCTCGGATTATTATTTTAAATGAAAAAGAAGGTGCATATATCTCTAACCCTAAAGTCTATGGAAATTATGGCATCAAATTACACATCAATACATACTCAAGCATTAGTACAGGTGCGTCTTTTGGGTATCATGGCATCAACTATACAGCGCCTTCAGCTTCTGGCACATTCAACAGTTTAGATGGGAACTTAGGCATTATTTTAAAAGTTAAAAACTCTGAATTGGGAGCCAGCGCAGAGCAATTGCTAGGCAACAAACAACAGCTTTTTAGCAATTATATATATATGAAAAGGTACTATCAGTTTTATCTTACTACGCAGAAATTCCTGAGCCCATCATGGGGCCTCAAAGGTCACCTATTTTGGATACCACGAAAAAACTATGAGGTATTTAATCTCTCAGGTGCATTGGAGTATCGGACTGTTTTTGGCATGGGTACCTCAGTAAGATTTGGCAGCGGAATGTCCTTTTTTGTTAATTTCAAGATAAGTTTGCCAACCAATACCTTGCGGTTGAGCCTTAACTACAATACAAATACTTACAGCCATACGAGTAGACTTGTGAATAACTATGAAGCTATTCTTTCCTACGAACTGAAGAAAAGGAATTAATTCGGGTCTCATACATACGCACAAGCCTACATTGACTTAATACCAACTATAAACAACTTATTTCAACCATTATTCTACTCTATTTTAACTCAATTTTAGCTTTGTACTTTATTCGTTTTGTCACGTCCTTGTCACGTCCTGAAATAACCTTACATGTTTAACTCTTAATCCTAGTTTTACTTTACATTATTTTTTCTTAATCCTGATTGTACTTTACAGGTATTTTCCCTAATCCTGATTCTCCCTTACAGGCAAAAGTCTTACTCCTGTTTTTTCCTTACAAACTTAATGCTAAATGGGCGATCTTACCATGTAAAGATATAAATTTGCAGTATCGGGCGAAGCGGATTGCAGCTCTGCTGGGGAGCAACTGCATGAGGAATAGCCCGATCCGATAGCGGAACCGCACCCTTCCCTCAAGGACGGGTGCTTTTTTATAACGCATTCGGCCTCATGCCTAATAAACCCCCTATGCCTGATCATGACCTGTTTTCTTTTTGTATGGGTATGACTTCCATCTTTTCAAAAGTTCCCCAGTCTGTAGATGGGCGCTTTCTGGCGTGAGGTAATCACAGCTGGAATGTGGCCTGAGTCCATTGTATGAGGCTATTGCCTCCGCAACGGCCGTGCTTGCGGACTCATAGCTTGCGAAGGACGAATCAAGGCCGAATTCGTCCTTCAGTATCCCGTTGACCCTCTCTGCCATGGCATTTTGGTAGGGATCGCCCTTTATGGTCATGCTGATGAGTATACCGTTCGTCCTGAGTATGCCAACATATTCATTGCAGCAGTACTGGATGCCCCTGTCGGAATGGTGGATCAGCTTCGCAGAGCAGTGGGTCCTCGAGCCCACTGTGGAATTTATGGGCTATATCGTCTTCGCTGGCAAATAGAGCTCATGTTTAGGGCCTGG
>CAMFLX010000114.1 GCA_945957555.1 uncultured Cytophagales bacterium | reverse complement strand
CTCTAAGGGTGGTCATATCGTCTATGGCGTTAATAAATCTTATGATTGGATTGGCTTAGATGACAGGAGTGATTCGGACGTTGATGAAGCAAACATTGCAAACATCTTGGACTCATATTGCGATGGTGAAATAAATTATGTTACCAATACTATCGAATTGGAAGGCAACTTTTTTTTTGTGATTTACATTTTCCCCTCAATCGCAATATTACCTTTCAAAAAAGAAGGTACGTACCAAAAAAATAATTGGAAAAATGGTAAAAACACAAGTGTTGTAGTTTTTAAAAGAGGAGATGTATATTGTAGAAGAGGAAGTCGGTCAATTAAAGCGGATAATCTTTTTTACAAACTCAAAAGCAATAATTTTAAAATTATTGAGAATGTTTCACAGCAACCTATAATGTATTCCGAGTTCATAGGAAGAAATGAATATTTAATTGATTTAAATAATAAACTCGCTAACCAAAACAACAGAATTATACAAATTGATGGAATTGGTGGAATTGGCAAAACAAGTTTTGTTCATTATTTTGTATCACAATTGATTCAGAACAAAGATTATAAAAACAATTTTGAATTTGTAATTTGGGCTAGTTCTAAAAGAAATAAATACACACCAGGTGGGATTAAATTATTGACTGAGTTCATATCCAATTATTCTGATTTAATAAATGAAATTTATGAATTCATTGTAAAAAATCAACTTTTAAGTATTGAAAATGAAGAGGAGCAAGATAATATAGAACTTGTTTTTAAATTTCTATCAGAAAACAAAGTGTTGCTTATTGTTGATAATCTTGAGACACTTAATGATACAGATTTAATTAGTTTTTTAGAACACTTTCCTTTAAAATCAAAAGCCATATTAACAACAAGAGAAACTCTTGGAGATTTTTATATGTCGCGAATAAATTTAAATGGGTTTAATCGTGAAAAGGAGTTCCCAGAGTTTTTATTATCACAATATTCCAATTTTAATGGAGAAGGTAACTTTTTGGATTTATATGAAAATAACCTCGATGTTTTGTATACTTACACTAAAGGTATGCCATTGGCCTGTCAATTGATTACTCATCAATTAGCGCAGGGCACCCCAATAGAGATTGTTATAGAAAACTTAAAAAGCGGGAAGGCTTACGAAGATATTTTGACGTTTTGTTTTAAAGGCTCAATTGAAAAATTATCAACTATTGAAAAGACGGTTTTATTCATTTTTTCTTTATCTGAAAAAGAATCATTATTAACAATAGATGATTTGATTTATATAAGTGGTTTTTCAAATGATGACATTGGACTACAAGCCATACCTAAGCTTACTACTATTTCATTGTGTTATAAGAAAAAGTCCGATACAGGTATAATTGGATACTCAATTCCTTATCTAGCAAAGATTTATTCAAAGCAATATCTTGCATTAACCAATGAGGAAGAGATCATTGCGAAATATGAAAATTTTATTCAAGAAAAGCTAAAATTCAACTCATCAGACAATTCCGTAATTAATCTATTTTACAGGTCTCAAGCAAAAAATCATAATGAAAAAGTCCTTGCTGATACGGCACTTAAAATATTATCGATAGCATCTTATGATTATGAACTATCTATCAAATTGATAGATGAATTAATACTTCAGAATAATAAATTCCCTTTTCTTTATTTGATTAAAGGTAAAATTGAAGAAAATAGTTTTTATAGAGATTCTTTAGAAAGAGCTAAAAAGGAATTTCTTTTTGCAATTCAACTCAATGAAAACTACTTAGAAGCATTAATTGAATTGGGATACATTGAGTACAAAAGTAGAGTTGGTAACAAGGATAAAGCTAAAGAATTCATACAATCAAGTATTAGTTACTTTGAAAAAGCGCATAAAATTGAACCCAATGACCAAAGGGTTTGTCTAGGTCTTGCGCAAGGATATTCAAAAAAGGCATCAGGAATTAGCTATTCAAATAGTAAAGAAATAAAAAAAGAGATTGCTGAAAGGGCAAATTTATATTTTGAAAAAGCATTTTATAATGGAGAAAGTTTAAACTATACAGAAAAGCATTCAAACGCAATATCTGCCTATGGTTGTGCATTAAACTTTAAGAACAATATTAGAAATGACAAAGAGGCTCTTAAATGGTGTGAAAAAGGATTAGAATATGAGCCAGACAATAGTATGCTATTAGAATTAAAAAAGGAGCTTGAGTTTAAAATGAACCCGTCTAATTATGCGATTGAACAACTAAAAGAGAAAGGATGGGTAAAAAAATAACTGTGCCTAACAGTGTGCTTTTGAAATTTTGGTGCTTTTCTGGTTTGGCTAGTTTACTCGCCTCAGTTCAGTTTCCAGCGGTGGATAGTGGCGGCTTCGTTAATCCCCAAATTTTCAGAAGCACGCTGCGTTGTGCGTCATGCTAAAGTGACATTCCGAAACAAAAAAACTACATAAATGCAAAAACTGTTTTATTTCATACTCATCATTCTGTTTTCGGGTTGCATTCAACACTCCATTATCACTTCAACTAAGATAAAAGGCAGTGTTGTTTTACAAAGCCAACGAGACACATTTCCATTTCATAGTAATTCCATTTTGACAAACGACATAGATTTAGAAACACTTAAATTTCTAAATGGAGGGAAAGACCAAGGTTCATTGTCAATTTTCTTAACTAAGGATAACACTTATGTTGAAGCGAGGTCAAACTACTTAACAAGAGATAGTATTGGTTTTACGGGTATTATGCTATACAATGGTAAGAACGATACATTGAATTTTTCAATGACTTTTAAACCAAGGTTAAATGCAATTTCATTTACCAAAGTTTCAGATGGAAATTATAATGTTACAATTCGACCTGCCAATATTGATAATAACAAGGACACTAGCAGCCATTTCAAGCTAAATAAATTTCAGAACTTTGTTATTAAGGATGATGTACTTGACTTAATATCGGGTGAGTTACAAAAGCAAGGAGGTAAGACAACCAAATTTATAATTCTTAACGATGTTACAGGCCCTAATTACTGGTTAGCTTCTTTGTGGTTAATTGATATGTATAGCGATAAAAATAGAAAGGAATATATGCGTCAATGTCAAGAAAGAGAGAAGCAAGGAAAACTTCCAACTTGCAAGGGCGGGTATAAATTAGATTGGGGATTTAATTGGGCTAAATATGATGTTATTTGTAAATGCTATGGCAAATGAGAAAAGTTTTTATCAATAGAGCTAAGCGTAGAAGTATTGTAGCTTACATACTATTAAGCGTTGCAATTTTAATTATTGTAGTTGCAACATTTGTGGCTCTATACTTAACCATTGACTTGTCAACGCAGTTGGGTAACACCGAGATACCAGATTTATCAGAATCGCCTATTGAAAACGCTAAGTTGCAACTAACTACTTACCAAATCAAATTTGACAATTTAAAGTTTAGATACATGGCATTAACTATTCTCTTAGTTTCTATGTTATTGTTTGTTTCTCAAGTTTTACTAAGACTTTACAGATACAATATGCTTAAAGCGGACTTCTATTTTGCATGTGCTGATAGTTTTATACTGACTCAAAAGTTTAATGCAGAAGAAAAGGAAAAGTTTCAAACCATACTTACAACTATAATTTCTGAAAAAGTATCATTGACAACACCGCCGCCACCAACTTTCTCATTTTTTGGTTCTAGGGACAAAGGGGCTGGTTAAAAGCCAACAGTCCGTAGTGTTGAGTGCAGCGCAAACGGATTGGTCAATGAATGTAGAACTTTCCGAAAGGTCGGGACAAGTTGTCATGATTTTCTCGGGAGCGCATGTCGGTATAAGACACATTCTGGTATTTCTATTGAAAATCGGTGCTAAAATCCCCGTCTTCGGCAATACCCGAACCGTTAGTCAGAATGCAATAAAAACGCAACACACATCGATAGGCCAACAAAAAGTTTGAGATTTATTCGTAAATTTGTCATATTTAAGAATTTACGGAAAAGCGGATCATGAAAGCAAAATACATAAACCCATTTACGGACTTCGGATTCAAGAAAATCTTTGGGGAAGAAGCAAGCAAACCGCTTTTGATAGACTTCTTAAATGCTTTATTGCCTCAAACCAACAAAATAGTCGACTTGACTTTTAAAAATACTGAGCAACTTGGTCAGACCGACTTGGATAGAAAAGCCATTTATGATATTTATTGCGAAAACGAGATTGGAGAAAAGTTTATAGTAGAACTTCAAAAGGCAAAACAGAATTATTTCAAGGAAAGAACCATTTATTATTCAACTTTCCCGATTCGAGAACAAGCTGAGAAAGGAGAATGGAATTACGATTTGAAAACAGTTTACTGTATTGGTATTTTGGACTTTACATTTGGCGACTATGAAACTGAGCTTGAGAAAAACGAGGTTGTACATACCATAAAACTTAAAAACCAAAACGGAAAGACATTTTATGACAAGCTGACTTACATCTATCTTGAGATGCCGAATTTCAAAATGGAAGAAAGTCACCTGAAAACTCGGCTTGATAAATGGTTGTTTTTCATCAAACATTTGGAGGACTTTCAGGATATACCAGCCATTTTCTCGGACAACATTTTCACACAAGCATTTGAGAAGGCTGAATTGGCGAAGTTTGGCCCAATAGAGCTTGATAACTACGAAAACAGCTTGAAGATGTATCGTGATTTGAAAGGTGTAATTGACACGGCTTTTGACGAAGGCAAATTGGAAGGGATTTTATTAGTAGCAAAGAAACTAAAGGAGAAAGGAATGGATTTGTTTTTAATTATTGAGGCAACTGGCCTTACAAAAGAGGAAGTCGACAGACTGTAAAAATAAAATGAACCTAACCTAATAGGTTCCGCATCCCCAATCGTCCTCGTTTGCAACCATAGCCGTCAGTTTTAGTGTGTAAAATATATTATATCAGCCACTTACGTTATTATTCTTGGGTCAGGCCCAAGAGTCTCATATTTTTTAATGTGCCATGTCCGTTTCGGACAATGGTGGCATTAAATTGCACTAAAAAACAAGAGGCTGACCTTTTTGGACAGCCTCTTTAAATAATACAATTTAAAGAATTATTTATTTATGTCAATTTTAGTAGGATGACAGTATTTATTTTTTAATAATTTTGAACGTTGCATTTTGATCCTCTTGGCTTGCCTTAACCATATACATTCCACTTTGTAATTGAGCATCAAACTCTAATTGAATATAATTGCTGACTTTTGAGGATATGTGATAAGTACTTTCGGGTATTTTATTTCCCCTAGCATCAAATATTGAAATCTCTAAGTTGCTCTTAGTAACATTTTCAAAACCCAAGCCAAGGTTGATAACACTTTCAAAAGGGTTAGGGGAGGCCGTTTGCGCGATATTGATTTCTGAATAATCATCAGTAATTTCAGTGATATCATTGATGGGTTTTGTATTTGGATCACAAGGGTTACAATTGTTGTCAGGGCAATAGAAATCAATTTCTAAGGTTGGTCTTAGATTTTCATCTATGTTGTCAAATGACCCCAAAACAAGGTTGTTGACAGGGGTCTCAGTCTGTAGGGCTATTTGAAAACCATAATTTGTACCACTTTGGACAATGTCATTTACAAGGGTTGTTACTGGGATTATGAAGTTTTCAGTGGTAGAGTTAGGACCGCCAAATGTTACAAAGCCCTTTTCGTGGATTGTAGGTTGAGTATTCCAAGTAACGGTAGAGTCTGACCAATTTGAGGCAACCCTTGATAATTTACAGGTATTGTTACTGCCTGTATGTTCTGTAAATCCAGTACTAATCTCGTTATTGGCATATTTTAATGAAAGGTTTGCATTGAGAATGCTTGTGCCAGCTGGCATTTCACAAAAGTTGAATTTGATAAGTGATCTTCCTGTCTGATTTAGTTCTTCCGCTATGTAAGATGATGGTAGTTCAATTGGATAGTTGCCGAAATTTGAATCAGGATAACGAGACCCTACCCAAGCATCTACTCCAATCCTTAATGTTCTTGTGTTGTAGACCCTAATGGTTTGGGTATAGATTTTCAATTGTTGACCTTTGGAAATCGTGTGTTCTATGGTATAATCCCCTGATTCTTTGAAATTATAAGTAGTATATCCCTTGGTGGTATTTATTAAAAGCCCGTTAGTACCACCGATTTTCCAAAAGTGTACTCCTGTAGTATCTACAGCATTGAAAACGACAGGGTTGTTGATTTTGTGGTATTTCATACCCTTGGTTACAGCTGTGAAAGTTCCGTCTAATGTGCCACAATTCGTTTTGTCCCCAACTATACCTATTTGGCCTGGGTTAGTTAATAAGCTTGTGGTAGTACTATTTGTTCTCTGGCTTAGTAACAATGAATTTGCTATGACAAAAGTTTTACAGTTGGGAAGCTTGTTGAAATTGAAATTACAGGTAAATATGGCTTCGTTTTGGGCAATATTGATTTCGTTGGAAATAACTTTGGTATTAGAACCTAAATTAACGATGTAGGGATCAGGGATTGTTAATGTGAAATAAATATGACCAGAGTTATTTTCTTTAACCTTATAGCTTGCACCTATTTTTACAAGTTTAGGATTCAATGTACATGTCATATTCCTTAAATACGTAGTGTCGTATTGAAAATCAAGTTCCAATGATTTTACATTGGTATATTGTTGATGTATAGATAATGAAGTAGTAGGTAAGGCATTTTTAATACTGGTATTGATATCAAATTGATAATGTGAAAGAGAGGCAGGGTTGCCGTTTGTTACTTGCATGTGGAAGTTGTTGCAAGTGCTGAAAGGTTTTACTATACAGCTATTAATTTCCTCACTTGGCCGAGGACTGATAAGATTGAAATCTTGACAAAAAGCGTCTTGGCTCACAGAAGTATAAGTTACATTGAACTTTATAGCGCCAGAGGAATTGGCTTCTAGGTTGATGGTGCCATCAGGGTTAAGTTTGATTTGACCTACAGGGCGTCCATTGTTTAAACTTCCTGGACCAAGATCATTTATTATTTGTGTGATTTTGAGTCCTTCGGCTCCAAAAGGTGTATTGTTGAGGTTCAGTGAAAGATTGTTGGCATCAAAACAAGAAAGATTCGATATTTTCAGCGTATATGTATAGGGAACCCCTACAAAAGCATAGTTTGGTTCTTTGGTTAGGTCCTTGTTAGAGTCTAAATACCCATTGATCCAATTTGAATTGAATGTGCACGTAGGTTGCACATAAGTTATCTCCAAACTAGGGGCACTGCTAGTTTCAAAAGAGCCAAATGTTGCCCAATTCTCATGGGTTTCATCACTACTAGATATCAAAAAGGAGAAGTCTTTCCCGTTTTTTAACAATTCGTTGAGGCTGTTGATTATTGATTGGTTAAGTACAATGCTTGTGATTGAACTATCTGTGGCATTTACCGAAAAATTCATCGTGTTTAAATCAGTAGAACTTTGAGCTGTCAAATTATTCCATGTACAAGTCTCAGCTATAATAGGAGGAGTGTAGGCTTGTATTTTGTATTGGATGCCATTTGTATTGGTATGGTTAGGTGGATTGATTTGATTTTGACCATTTACGGTAAAGTTTCTTTGTCTTAAAAGAATTTTAGCTGTTTTGATCGTAGCGCCATTAGCTACCTCGCAATTAGAAAAATTCAAAACACCTCTGGCGTGGCTCAAGTTTTCTCTCGAACTTCTATAGTAAGCACCGGCACCCAACCAAGTTATGGCAGAGAAGTTTCTGTCTGCATAGGGTGAAAATGGGTCTTTGTCGTCCAAGAGCATAGCATCGCTGCCTCGGGTAAGTGTGATTGATTTTGTTTCTTGACCAAATATTGATGCTGTTAGTAGCATCAAAATGAATAGCGAGTATTTGTTTTTCAAATTTTTAATAGTTTTTAACATATTGTTGAATTTTAATAAATGTATTGTTTGTAATGAAATTTGTTAATTGATATTTATGTCAAAATTGAATTGTAATTAATTGTATTGTTTTTAAACAGATAGTTATTGTGCTCTATCATTGACTACGGTCCGACTCTCTTTTTTTCATATTTATTTTGTTTATCTGGGTACTAGATACAGAGCTTAGAGAATGTTACAGTTATTTTAAAAATATTTTTTTGCCCATCGGAACATTATTATAGAGAGTATATGAAAAAAAAATGAGGCTGACCTAAAAGGTAGCCTCATGAAAACAAATCGAACGTGTATAAATTATGATTGCCTAGTATCAAGTCAAGCCATGGTTCAGTTTTTATATTTTATATTTGATTTTTAAAACTGGTCTTTTTGATATTTCTGAATAAGTTATGCTGTGGAAAACAGCAGATTCGTAAGGTTGTAAAGGCAATGTTTTTCTCCTAGACCGTGGTGTCTGTGAAGACTTCTTCGGCTTGGACTATTTTGTTCTGATGGGATTCCAGATGAGTATTTGCATTGCCACAAGTTTGCCGATCCTTTAACAGAAATGCACCAAGTCGGAGGGAATGCATGCTAGGTCCCAGTTGAAAAGTATCTCTTACGTAAAGTACTGGTAATATGGATTTTGATTCCGTTCCTCTACAATTGCCTCATCCGATTTGTTGAACATTTAAATTTTAACTCATTTTATATCGGTCCTTTTTGTAAATATTGATCATTATTTTTTTTAATTAAAAAGGCTGTCCTTGGTTTTTGGACAGCCTCGTGTTGCACTTACAAACTTATTTACGTTGAAAGTTTTTATTCTCGCTTGTAGGATTAAATTTAATTAATTTTACAGTTTTTCTTCCTGAATCTAAGATTACATCTAAAATAAATGAGTTACCATTATAATTGCGCAAATCAATCTCATAGTCATATACATCCAATTCCTTTTCAAATAATAGATGTCCTTCAACGTTGCGTAAAACCAGTTTTTTTAACTTTTGCTCTTTTTCAAATGCTGAAATTTTTACTATATCTGGAGATGGATTTGGATATGCCTTAATTTCCAAACTATTTTTGATAAGCTCTTCATTCTTCATTTCCTCAATACGAGCAGGCCAATTATCAGCATTTACATTATCTACATCAACCATTTCTGGTTTTACTCTCACATCTTTAAATGGATTTGTTGAATAAGAACAAGGACTCACAAAAGCTTTAAAATAATTGCCCGATGTTGCATATGCAGAAAAACCAGTGTTAAATGTTATTGATTTACCAGCACGTAAAATTTCTGTTTGATTTGTAGGAACAGCAACACTACTGGTTATGGTTTCACTTGTTTGATAAGTAGTATTATTTACAAAACTTGATATTACAATATTCGAATTGTTATTATAACAAGGTATGTCTCCACAAAACACCCCCCCGTTCCCTGAAACATACATTTTATTAAAGAATGTATTGATATCAATAAATCGGCTGTTTCGTGGTTGATTATTTACTAAATACCTAGCCCATGTATTTGTAGAAAAAAAACCATCTTTTTTGTAGAAAACACCAAAATTTGAAACCAATATGGGATCGCCTGTATTAGGGTTAACATCAAAATCATTAAAACTAGCCCAAAGTATACCTTCATTATTTACAGGCAAGCCTTTTAAGTAGTTATTAGGGAATTTTGGGCGTTTCTCTGATTCTGTTACGTAATCTGGAGTGTCAGTATTATCTAAATCCGCAAATTGATAAAATACTTTTACCCAAGTATTGCCTTCATTTTCTGAATAATAAATAGACGTTACATTGTCTGTAATTCTATTACCCCAATTATTACCAATAACTAAATATATTTTTTTACTATTATTTGGATCAATTACAACTTTATTAATAGATGTTTGCACTGGTTTTGAAAACAACCTAATTGATTCTGATGGTACATTTAAAAAACCCTCGCTAAAATTTTGCACTTCTGTAGGTAAATTTATATTAACCCAAGTTGTACCACCATCTATTGTTTTCAACAAAATATTTGTTTGATTGTTACTTGTTAAACTTAAATACAATATATTTTGGGAAACTACTTGAAATGAATTAATAATATAACCATTGTAAATAGAATTTTGTGCAATATCAAATTTTAATACTTGATTGTTAATGGCCGTTATAGCACTTTGGTCGCTATGCAGTAATCCACTAACCAAAAACAATTGCGTGTTATTGATATAATAAAATTTACCTTGAGTTAAAGGCAAAAAGGGCTTAATCTGTCTCATATAAGTAGTTAAATCTGTTATTTTCATGTTTTGATTTGGAACAAATTCATAGCATTTGGTATTTGAATTTGAAAAATCAAAATATGATGTATTCCCTAGTCCTTCATTACTCGTACTAAGAAATACTTTGTCTGCAACATAAAAATTGGGAGCATTTGTCTCTGCAAAACGTATTTTTGTATCTGTAACATAATGTATATCGCCAACTTGATAATAGTTGGGTTGCAAGTTGTCCCAAATACTATATACCAACTCACCATTAGTAAATGGAGAACTAGAAGCTGAATTTATAATTCCTCCAGGCAAGCCTTCCATATCTAATTTGGTCATTCTTTGACATAAATCCGTTGATGTATTTGTCGTGTTGTAAATACTAAAACCTCCATGATTTGCAAAATAAATTTCATTAGTTTCGGAATTGTAAGCCATTCCTGTAACATCGGCATGTGAAGCAGAACAATCATCGTTGAAATAATCGATTGATTTAACAGCCGAATTGAATTCCGTTAAATCAACTGTAAAGATGTAATCACGTGCTAAAAATATCTTATTTTTAAACGCTAAAAAATAAAGAGAATAATCAATATTATATTTGTCACTAACATCAATATTTAATTTCCCCACCCAAGAATGTTTTGAATTATTTATGGTACACTTGTACAAATCGTATTGAGCAAGTGAAGTTTTCATAACTCCGTCATTGGGTACATTCTTCAAAGAAGAATTAACAAAACCATTTGGTACAATAAATCTATTTTTATTATTTAAAAAATAAACATCTGCATATACTTTTGCTATAAGTGTATTATTGGTATATGCTAGATAACATGTTTTCATAATACTCAGGTCATATGTTTTTCCTTTAGTATCTGAGGTAATATCTGTCCAAGTATTAGTATTTTCACTGCTTTGTGTGTATATTTGATCTGATGCAACGTATATAGTCCAAGTACTTGGTGTGGATACATCCGTATAAATCAAATCGCTAATGTTCATATAATCGTTTGTGGGAGGCAAATCTACTAACGACCAAGTAGGTACGTCACTTTTAATATTTGTAGATTTCCAAAGTCCGTAATTTGTACATGCAAATAGTGTTTTTTCATCTGGCGAAAAAACAAACTTATAAACGGTAGTTACGTCTGGGACCAGGCCTGAATTTATAGCAATCCAAGATGTACCTTGATTCGTAGTTTTAAAGATTTTAATCTGTTTCGCTTGTTCAGTATTAGCTTCAATATTTTTAGATTCACAGCCCAAACTTAATTTGTTGTTAATTTGAGCAACCACCAAAAAGTTAGGATCTGTTTTGCTTACAATAAATTCACTTAATAAACAATCATTTACATTAACAAAATTAGTATCACCTGACCAACTACTATTATTAAAATTATTGATAGGGGTAAAATTGTTCCCTTTATCTGTTGTTTTAAAAAGGCCCAAATAGGTTAAAACAAAAATCGTTGGGTTTTGTGCTGAAGGTATTGGACAAAATTTAGTATCTAAGATTCTATTACCAGAAAATTTATACTTATCCTTTGCGTCTAGTGCATATCCCTTAGGCCCAACCCTTACCCAGTCCGGTGAAGATGTAGAAACAATCTGTGCTATTATACTTGCTGTAAACAGGTATAATACAAGTGTTAAAAAGATTTTTTTCATAATTAATATTTTTTCAAAATTTCAATTTCGTTTTTTAATGCTTTGTTTTCTTCTTCAACTTTTCCTAGTTTTTTGTTAATTTCAATAAGGTAAAGTGTCATTTCTTCTATTTTTTGCAATAAAGTGGCGTCCATTTTAGCAACATCAATTCCATTTTTACCTACCTCTTCGGCAGAAGGTACATTTGGTAAGTGACTATTTTTGTTTATAAATGCTTCAACAGAATCTAAACTATGTAATTTGTGATTTTTTGAAAATACGTAGTCAGGCCATGCCCAGTCTGTAGAACCTACCTTAGCAATTTTTAAACCTTCAGTTAAAATTCCTTTTTCCACATATAGTAAAGCATTGCCTGGATAATTACTAGAAATATTATTACCAATAACTACTTTGCCACTTCTATCCAAATTCATTAAAGTTCTTTTACTAGAAAAATACATAGTTGAAAATTCATATGCTATACCTGTTGGGTCTTGCATGGTCGACCAGTTACTAAACATTAGTTTTTTATTATTTGCAGTAACAATACCTGCATCACCTTGTGCAGCACCCATAATCAAACAACCATCACAGTTAACAACACCCATTGTCATGTTATCGGTAGTTTGTGAATTCTCAATTCTCATTAATGTACCAGTAACTCTGTTGGTAGCATCACCTGGAGTAGGTGTGTTGTTTTTTAATACCAATGAATGAAATTGAGAAGTTGCAGCACTATTTATGTTTTCCGAACCAATGGATACTACACCGCTACTATTTAGTTTTAATTTGGGACTATTTGTATTCCCTAAAGTGATATTGTTAGCTGTTGACGTAAGTAAATTTACATCTGCATTGCTAGCAAATAAACCCATTTTTGAGGAAGCATTTTTCCCTAGAGTAAACGAACCAGTTGTGGGAGCGGTCCCCGAATTGGTAACTTTTATGTTTCCATTAACTTCTAGTTTTTCATTTACTGTTGCACCTGTACCAATACCTACATTACCATTCGAAGCAATTCGCATTCTTTCATTAGAAGCAGTGGTTACTGGACCTACAAAAAATTGTATTTCTGATGCTGGAGTTCCATTGGTAGCAATTTTTAAAGGGGCAGCAATTGTACCGTTAGTACCAAGATAGTTAGTTGACGAAACAGTTGAACTATTAGTAGGTACTACATAAGTTTGAGCATTTGCATTAATTGCCATCAAGACCCCTAGGGTCGTAGCAGAAAAAAGGTTTTTTTTCATTTTTTTTAGATTTATTATTAATATTTGACTTATGAAATTGTAAAAAGCTTATTTTATTTAGGACAGTATTGATTTATTTTGTTTATCTGGGTACTAGATACAGAGCTTAGAGAATGTTACAGTTATTTTAAAAATATTTTTTTGCCCATCGGAACATTATTATAGAGAGTATATGAAAAAAAAATGAGGCTGACCTAAAAGGTAGCCTCATGAAAACAAATCGAACGTGTATAAATTATGATTGCCTAGTATCAAGTCAAGCCATGGTTCAGTTTTTATATTTTATATTTGATTTTTAAAACTGGTCTTTTTGATATTTCTGAATAAGTTATGCTGTGGAAAACAGCAGATTCGTAAGGTTGTAAAGATTCATTTTCCATTTTTATCATGAAGCCATTATTAGTCAGGCTTTTGTCTTTGCCAGAAATTTTAGAGACCAAAGTGGTAATATCACAAAAGGCAGAATCGGTTCCGATTACTCCAGCAAAGTTTTTGAATTCTGAAGTATTGCTTGAGAAACTGGGTTGATTGCTCCAATTGGTACTGATTTGATTCCAATTGGATGTGATCAGATGAAGGCTGAAATTGTTGTTAATTGTTTTTACAGAGCCATGGGTTGTTGATGTGGAACCGTCTAGTACGGAAATAAATTTGATTTGAGCACTTTCTATGACTGCATTATTGGGGATTGCGTTTAAATCTAAGTGCATAGCTGACCTAATGAGTCGGAAGTTTCCGTTTTTTGTCCAAACACTTCCTGTGAAAAACTGAAAATTTGTTACTGTCAAATCTGGGTTTTGGCTGTCCAAATATACTGTGTTACTGTTTTCTGAATTTAATATCATCACTAATTCCTTAATAGAAGATGAATTAGGCACAACGCATTCTTTGTTTTTACAAGAATTAAGTAAGAATCCTGATATTATAATGATTGATAATTTTTTAAACATGTTTTTACGTTTTATGCCCTCAAGATGAAACTTTTTTAATTTGTTACAAAAAAAATTAAATTTGTATTAATGAAATTCAGTGAAGGGGATATAATTGAGGGCTGTAAACGATACTCAATTAAAAGCCAAAAGGCTTTGTATGAACTCTATGCCCCTGTTTTGTATCCCATTTGTCGTAGATATATTTGCGATAAAAATCTTGCAGCAGATTATCTTCAGGATACATTTTTAATCATATATTCTCAAATTAATACATATAATTTTCAGGGATCTTTTGAAGGTTGGTTGAAACGAATATGTATGAATGTATGTTTACAGGCTTTGAGAAAAAAGAGATTCTTTGAAGATGTAGATAATCACGATGTGCAACATGAGCAAGATGATTTCAGTAATGAATATGATGATTTGCTGGAGATGTTCACATACGATGATATTTTAAATATTATCGAAGAGCTTAAACCGCCACTCAATATCATATTCAAATTGTTTTATGTGGACAATTGGACACATAGGGAGATTGCTACCGAACTTGCGATTACCGAGGCAAACTGTAGGGTGCTATTGTTTAGGTCTAAAGCAAAAATGAAGGAAATCCTTTTGAAAAAACTTGAAAGAATTGGATAACAAAGAAAAGGACATATTCTATAAGTTGGGAGGTAAACTCAGCCAGACTGATCTGAGTCAGGAGATACCCTCATGGGAGCCTTTTAGTCCAAAGGTAAGTACTCAGAATTTCCTGACTTGGGGTTTGAGACATTTTAATGTTTATTATTTGGCAACATTACTCCTCTTGGGTACAGCAAGTATTTGGGGGATTAGAGATTATATGTTATCAAAAGAAGTTGGTCAATTACCTACAGTTCAAGAAAAGGAATTGGTTGAAACTAAAACTCAAAGTGAAGATTCAAAGATTCCTTCTGCTTTAAATGAAGAGAGAGCACCTATAGGACAAAATATGGGCAAATCCATTAGTAAAGTGGAGTCTTCCCAAGATTTAAATCATTCAATGGACGAAGATAAAGCAAAATCCACGTCAACAGAAAACATAATTATAAAAGAAGAGCCTCAGCCTGTTTTAAAACATGATACACTGATGGCTTCGCCTTCTCATAAAAACTCTGCAGAAGGTAAAATCGTGAATGCCGCTCTTCCAGTAGCAAAAGATACTCAAAAAGTCATAGTCAAAAATAAAAGAATAATTACCAAGAAAGACTCTATAGTAAATCAGAAAACAAGAAAGATATATGATTGATAAGGCTATTTGCCTCATTTTTTTTAATGCATTTTTAAGTATTAGTATAGCTCAGACCAAAGATACCGTAGTGGTAAACCAAGATTCTGTATTGGTAGAGCAAGTAGAAGTAACTACCGTCAAACATAAAAAAGTTTCAAATTATTGGTTTGTTACTGCAGCTTATTCTAATGTGATCCATGTAGACCGTTATTGGTGTGAATCAAATCATGAGCTTTATGATGGCTTGGTCAAAACGAACAGGAATGAGTTGTCGCACGCATTGGATATTAGTGTGGGCTATAAGTTTAAAAATTGGCTTTTGAGTTTTGTAGCGCAGGGAGCTAGCAACCATTTGGTGTTCAGGCATGTAAATGAAAGTCAGGTGGTTTCAAAAAGTAAACAGCTTGATTTGATGGCCAAGTTGGGGACTAGGATTAAGTTAGGATCGCATGCCGTAGTTCCTTCCTTGGGTTTAATGGTATCTACTTCTTCAAATAAGACCATCGAAATGCCAATTATAGATTCCACTACACATCAAATGCAATCTGTAGTTGTGAATAACTTTTTTAAAAATGGTGCCATGAAGGTGCATTTAGGTCTAGATATGATTCTTTTTAGAAAGAGAAAAATCAATCCTTTTTTCGGGATACGTTTTACAAAAGCATTTACAAGGGAAACAACACTTAGTACAGGATTGCTGTTACACAGATTTTCTTTTCTTCCATCGGTTGGTTTAGTGTTGAAACTTTAATAAGTTTTATTTAAATGTGTAGGTTTTCATTTTTGTAAGAAGCTTACCAATTAAACCCAGAATAAGCATTAGAAATTTACTGCGACAAAAAGCTACCTCAAATTCATTTCGATACTCGTTT
>CAMFLX010000113.1 GCA_945957555.1 uncultured Cytophagales bacterium | reverse complement strand
TTTTTCCTATCATTTCGTCTCGCTACAAAGTCTAATGCTTAATCTGGGTTAAAGTGAAAAAATACAATTATCCAGCTTTTCGATACGTCAGAATTAGCAGAGCCTACGCTTGAACAAATGGCTTATTAAGATATTACTAGTAAATTATTTTTGACTTGTAAATAGTGAGAAGGAGCTGTGACGAGTATTTTTCACGAATTTGAACTAATAAATTGAAAAAATTACGCAAATGAAAACAATAACAATGTTCCTTTTTACAGTACTGTTTACTACATCAATTTCAGCACAAATTATGCCTGCTTCTGATTGGGATGCACTACTCATCATGGCTTTAATGGCCAACGATTGGCCAAAGGCTCATGAGCTTTCTGGGAAACATTTAAAAAAGCACGAGAGCGATACTTCTGGAGCGGTGGCACGGCTACGGTATATGTACCTATATTCATTGGCTGGGCTAGTGGGTACACATCAGGTAGAACGAAGCGCTGCTCTTAAAAAAGCAAAGAAACTAGAAGGCAAAGCTATAGAGATGCCCAGCCATCCTGTGGAAGAGAAATGTATGTTCAATTGTATCTGGTATAGTACTGATGCCGACAGTAGCGAAAGCGGCAAAACTTTACGTACTGTATCAACCAACGAAACGGCAACTTATATCCATGCCTTTGAATCCTACCAATTTGTACACAACATAGACTTAAAACTGCTTAAAGGCAAAATGATAGCATTGGGAGGGAAGCTTTCTACAGTAGAACTTCAAGGGCAATTCCTTTCTGCATTTAGGATCGTGGTGAGAGACACTTATTATAGCATAGACGAATAGAGAATCATTAAAAGGTATATTAGCGTTTGAAATAGGGACGGTTTTTGCTTTCTATATGCGCTACACGAAACCGTGCAAGAGACCTACAACTTGCTGTTAAAAACCTCAAAACAAGCAAGTCCCGTAGAGCCTGTCCCGATATCGGGAGACGACCAATATTTAAGGCAGGACTTTAGTCCTGTTGTACCATATAATTAACCCATCGTATTGCGTTTGGAATGTGGACGATGAAACGGCGCAGGCCAAGGCAGCTTCAAATTCCCAAAGTTTGTAACTTTGGACAGTTTTCTATGGTTGAGCGCAAACCTAAGATAACTTTAGAAGGTCTATTCCCCACTAATGTGGGTGCCTTTACCAACAGACCTTTAAATGCTAAAGTGCTGATGATGCGTAAAGTTAAAAGCATCACTTTTTTGAATATTTTTATAAAAAAATGTTACCTTCGGTATCGTTTTCGTATTAAAGACTACCGACTGGAATCTCTGTTATTTAGGCGGAGACTTTTTTATGGGATAAATCAACTATTGTATGAATTTGAAAATGTTTACAAATTTTAGGAATGCCTCGATGCTTAGCATGAAAGCACTGTGTTTTTGTATTTTGGTTTTGTGCTCAAGTAAACTCAGTGCACAAATGGTGCTGATTTCAGGAACATCGTTTGATCCTATTGTTGCGACTGATACAAGTAGGGCTTTTTGGGGTATAAATGATATAAAATATACGGGTATACAAGGTGGTAACCTAACGATCATTCCTCCCATTACCCCTAATGTGAATGCGAACATATTTGATGCTACATATTATTATGCTATTACCAATAATGCCTATAAACTTGACAATACCCGCTACAATAGAACGATTGGGGTGGCTTCAGACAATCAATTGGTGATATCTCCGTATAGAGGGACTCAAAATAACGAACACTTGTTAACATATAGTGTAGCAGGACTGACACCTGGCGCTAATGTGGAGGTGAGGATTACGTATTGTAGCCCGATTAGTACATCCTATGCCACATGTACTGGAAGTGGTGGGGTAGGGATGAAAGGGGTATTGAATCCTGACACCGATCAAAACTCCTACAATGGTGGGGATGCGAACAAGGTTAACCCAGGTACTTGCGGTACAGTTACATATTCTACAACTACTGGACAATCAAATCCCATCACTGCGGCGGGGACTATGAACTTTTATCTCAATACTTTAGAAAAAGGAAACTGTAAGGCTGTTGCTATAAAATCAATCGAAGTTTGGGGAACCCCGAAACCAAAGGTTTTAATTGCAGAAGGAAGTGATGTGTGTGCGCAGGAATTGATCACGATGTCTACTGCTACGAGCTATAATGGTACCTATCAATGGCAAGTGAATACTGGTAGTGGATGGACTAATTTGAGTACCAATCCAACAGCAAGTTATACGCCAGCTACGGCAGGCACGTATCAGTTTAGGGTAAGTGTTACGCCAAGCGTAGGTGGGGGAGGCCCTTTTACATCCGATCCGGTAAGTGTAACTGCGGCATTATGTTGTACAGAGAACGGAAAGCCAACCTCTAAAAAGACGATTTACTATGACGATTTTGGAACGTTAGACCTTTCAGACGCTACAGGAAAAACGTATCAAGTATGGAACTATTCTGATATGTTGAACCCATATCTTGAAACGAAGACCACCACTACACCATATAGGTGGACTTTAGCTCCGGCTCCTACAGGAGCGACATTTGTGGGCACTCAAGATACTCCACTTCAGGATGGACAATACACGGTAGCATCATGGATCACAGGTTATAATTCCTATAATGGGCGCACAGGGGCAAGGCTTCAATGGGCAAGCTGTGTAACAGGCCCAAGTAGCTGTCCTGACATCAATTTTGATCACTCTGGCAAACCTGAAGGTGCCGCATTGTTTTTGAATTTTCCGGCAAGTACTGGAGGACAAACGTTTTACACCAGAACTATCGATAACTTATGCCAAAAGGAGCTTACTTTTGAAGCATGGATCGCAGTTTTTACCAATTCAGCAGCGGGTACTTACAATCCAGTAGATGTAAAAGTAAGACTCACAGAGGTAGGAAATGCTGCTAATTCGGTTGTTGCCAATGCAACGGCAACAAGAGCTGCAGATGGTGGAGGTGTTTGGGTTAAGGTTACGCAAAAGATCACCCTAACTACGGGTACTGCAATTACAATGGATCTGATCAACAACCAAAACGTTTCTGTGAATGGCAATGACTTGGTTTTGGATGATATTAAAATCACCGCATGCGCGCCACCAACGATAGATGCCTATTTTGATGTACCAACACTTGCACAGACATTATCTGTTTGCCCTACTGAAGATGTACCACTGTATACCATAGCCAGTGATCTGTTGAAAAATTATTATTCCAACAATCAACAATACCTGTTCCAATGGACCAAAACTCCAAGTAACATTGCTAGTTGGAAGAATATTGGAAGTCCTAGTGCAACACCAAGCAATCTTTCTATTACGAATATTTCTGGGTTGACAACTGTGACAACGGGGGATAAAATTTATTTTAGGGTAATTGCAGCCTTGCCGACCACGTATACCTCTAGAAGTAATTTTCAAGGAGGAACGGCAAATTATGCCAACTACAATGACCCTTGTAAGATTTATTCGGTTTCGGAGCCCATAGAAGCGACTATTGCCTGTACTTTGCCTGTACATTTGATTTATTTTACTGGGCAGCAGCAGGGAACGAGCAATTTGATACAGTGGACCACGGCTAGGGAAAGGGATAATTTGTATTTTGTTTTAGAAAGGAGTGCTGATGGAGTCATTTTTGAAGATATAGATCAGCAAATTGGAAAAACGAATTCAAATGGACTCAAAAACTACTTTTTTGTAGATAGGTTGCCACTTAATGGTGGTAATTACTATAGATTGAGACAAGTGGATTATTCAGGAGTAGTAACGTATTCGAGCACATTGTTTTTGAAAAATGATTCAGAGTCTATTGGCTTTGGGTTATACCCAAATCCAAATAAGGGGTCATTTACTATTGAGGTGTCTGATTGGGAATTAGGAACTTATCTTGAGATTGTTGACATCAACGGTAGGACACTTTTCCATACTTCAAATGTTTCGGAAAATGGCAAAATTGAGATTAATGGCTTAACAGAAGGGTTTTATTTTGTAAAACTATATCAGCTTTCGCAAGTAAGCACTCAGAAAGTAGTTATTTACTAAATATACTTATATTACAATCACCAAAAGACAAGGGGGCCGAATTTGGCCCCCTTGTCTTTTGGTGTTGGCACATATCATGGCTTCAAACGAAAGCCTTGGCGGGCTGGAGTTGCATTAGTATGCACCAAATTTCAAAACGAGCTTTCCAAAGAGTGTTTTTGGGGTGATACAATCCTCCTTTCTCAACCGTCTACTTTACAAAAGTGAGACGATGGGTTTTCAAATGATACCATTGATCATATTAGTCTATTTAAATCTGGACGTGTACTGATGTATAGAAAATCAGAATTGTTCTGTTAAAATTGAGGTTATTTACTAAGAAGATTATTTACAACCACTTTTTACCCAGCAAGACAAGGTTTCCAATTGGGTGGTAGAGAGCTTAGGGGCTCTTTTGGGCATGGGGCTACAATCGTGATACACAGTACATAGTCCTTCTCCTTTTGCGAAACATTCCTTGGTACCCTCAAAGGTATCTAGGCTCACACCATCTGTCCTTTTGTTGGCATTGTGGCACTTGACACACTGCGTGCTCATGATGGGCTTGATGTCTGCCTCATAGGTGGGTTCAGTGGCGCAGCTTGCCTGAGAAGTATACGTGTTTTGACCTGAATGTGAGCTGGCGCATGAACTTACACACAAGAGGGCTACTATTACAGCCATTGAAGCTAACAGAGAGGTGCTTTTTGAAATTTTCATTGGGTTTACATTTAAAATTTGTTGGATCGAGGCCATGCCATCATTGCCTTAGACGCAAATGAAAGCACAATCCTTCGCACTGAAAAGAATTTTTGATTTTATTTCCGACTGTTTCTTGTCCTTAAGATCTCCTACTAAAAGTTTGTAGAGATACAAACATGAGTGAAAGGTATAGATGTGGGCATGCTCATGAGGACTTGCCTAAGCCATAGTGGGCATTCGTCCGTTCATACCGCCACTTCACTCATTGGTGCATTCATTTCCCTTCATCTTGCCGTATCTTTACTTACCAGTTATAAATCGTACATCAGATGAAAACAATTGCCCAGTCACCCATCATATTTTAATTTCGGTATTGCTTCGGCTATATCTTAGTTTCAGAACATGCCCGCGTTTGTAATGACACAAACAAGAGCATAGAGTTAAGCGGTATCAACCCTCCAAAAGCTTAAAATCTTTGGAGGGATTTTTCGTGGGTTTTATCTAAACACCTTTGTGGTGAGGCAAACCTGGGTGTATGACCACGTTTCTTGCTTTTGTTTTTGGGAAGTTTTTGTGCAAGTGTGTATATTCGATACTTATGAAACAGGGTATGGGCAACCTTGTGCTATCGCCAAAATCACCAAACTCAATGAAAATAGACATCAAGATATTATCCAATCAAGATATTGAGGACTTCTCAAAATTGATTGACGTCTTTGAAGACGTTTTTAAAATGGAAAACTTCAACAAACCCGACGACAAATATTTACAACAGATGCTTACAAAGTCAAATTTCTTCGTACTGCTTGCAAAAGCGGAAAACAAGGTCTTAGGCGGACTGACGGTATATGTCTTAGATCAGTATTATTCCCACAAACCCTTGGCATATATATACGACTTGGCAATTGCGGAAGCATACCAAAGAAAAGGAATAGGGACAGCCCTCATTGCATACTTATCAAACTACTGTAAAGAAAAGGGTTTTGAGGAGGTGTTTGTGCAAGCCGACAGATCGGATGCTTATGCTTTGGATTTCTACAGGCAAACAAAACCTAGTCAAGAAGAAGATGTGGTTCACTTTTCATACACGCTTTAAAAATTGTGAGGACACAAACGTCGGTCCAACAGAGTCACCAGCTGGAGCAAGTGGCTATTTATGTGATAAGTATGTATTGCATCCTTACTCCTTTATCTTTTTCTAAAGTCTCGTATCTTTACTCTATAATGCCTTTGTTCTTGATGATCTCCTTTAAGATCTCTGCTGTATTGCCATTTGCTTTAGCCTTTTTGGCGTAATTGAAAGCCTCTTTAGGGTTCTTGAGTTTATAATAGATCTCCGCAATATTGGCCACATACATGGGGTCGCTCGGCTCCTCTAGTGCTGCTTTTTTGAAATAGGGTAGTGCCTCTTCATGACGCTTCAAAGCATCTAGCGCACAACCTGTGAGGTTGTACAGTCGTGCCAAGGTGAGTGAATCGTGATTAGACAGGTTTATAAACTCATCCTCACGTGTCAGGTAGGCTTGAACGCCTTCCTGTAGCCACAACAAACGTGCCTTAAGGAAATATACTTGTCCAAAAGCGGGATCCATTTGCAATAAGATGTCTCCCTTCTGCGCTGCCAGCCCAAGGTCTTTGTTTTTTACGTCGTTCCAAGCTGCTTGAAGCAAGGCGAGCTTGCTTTTTTCTTTGATGCTGTATAGATCAATATCGTCAGAAAACAGCTCTTTGTGTTCATGAATAGCCTTTATCAGTATTTCTGCTAAACTCGCCAAGTTTGGTTGTTTGAGAATGGTTTTGTACACATATTTTACAAAGTTGAAGGCCAGCACCCTATCCAGTGCGTAACGCTCATCGCCTGCTATGTTGGTTGCTAATTGAGTCACAAATCTTGTTCCGAAATCAGTACCTAATGTGCTGCTTCCTTGCTCAAGTATCTTGGCTATGGTAAGGTTCCATGAGTGTTCATAAGGCTCTACTGCCACAGCCCAGAGGGGGCTGTCGCCTCCTGCTTCAAAAGCCTTCAAGATTTGTTTTACTTGATGTTCTCTATATAGCTTAGCCAAGAAGCTGTCTTCATCCATGTAGTCATCCTCAAACAGATCGTTGCTGTAGCGCTCTGTATTTTTCTTAGCCTGACCTACTTTCTGTAGTATTTTCTCAGGAAAGGTTTCATGGCCTAATCGGTACAGAATATCAAAAACAGGGACGATCATATTTTTTAAACGATATTCAGGGCGCTCCTCGCGCTCATATTGGTTGAGAATCTCCAAGAGCTGGGTTTCAAAAGGCGCCAAGACTTCCAGAGGTAATGAGGCGATGGGAGTATGTAGGTCATCCATATATTTGTAATAATCTAAGGTGTCATGAGGATCGGTAAGCAGTTGCTGAATATGGTTACTGATGATTGGATGTGAAAGCAACTGATAGTGATAGACCAATCGAAGTTGTTCGGTTTCATTTAGTGTATTTAATTGGTCCAATAAAAATGTTTTGAACTCGGGGTCTTGAGCAAACTCATCCAAGAGGCCATACAAATTATAGATAACCACATTTAAGTAATATGAGCTTGGGCTATACTCATGAGGAGTGGTTCCCAAACTTGGTCTCACGATATCGTATTTGAGGGCATTGAGAAGCGTGTTTTTAAGCAATGTACGGTCTTTATGGGCGCATAAGATCTTAAATGCCTCTTGTTTCTGCTTTCCAAGTTCTTGTACATCTTTTTCGTAACGATCAGAGTTAAAGGTAGGACCATGCACATAGCTAGATTTCGCAGGCACGGCACTATCAACCATGGTATTGGAGTACATATCTGAAAGTAAATGACTCGATTTTGGGGCTTTGGGTGGTACTTTATTGATGATCCGTAATAAGTCTTCTAAGACCTGTGCGTCTTCATTCATTTGTACCGTCAGTTTCTTGAGAAGGTTTTCGTTTTCACTGAGCAAGATTCCTTCTGTAGAGGTGATGTCTTTGGTGTTTCCTGATTTTCTATAGGGATGCCAGCCATGTCCTGTAAACTCCAAATAGGTAGTGCTCGCATCGATAACAATGGATACATGTCTTGCGGCCATTTTTACAAATCTTGGATCTTTTAAAAGCTGGTCAATGATTTTTGCGCCATCGTACCGAACGGACATGGTTTCGGGATTGAAATCTTTCCCATGTACACTCTTGAAATAACCGTATATGTTAAACATGCTTTTCACCATCGGAAGCTCTGTCTCATTAAGCGAAGACGCTAAGACCGCAGGGCTGGAACATTCCTGAAATGAAAACAACAACATGCCATAGCTTAGTTGACACTGCAGTACCACCTTGCCAATACTGAAATCGGGACGCTGCTCCACGAGTGCTTCAAAGCACTCATAAACCATGGCATGTATCTCTTCTTGTGCATTAAAAACCTCAAGACCTGCGAGTGGGTTTCCGATCTTTTCAAAAACACGAATGCCGTATTCTGAGAAAGCAATGATACTGTCTCCACAGAAAGAGGTAGCCAATACTGAAGCGATCTGTTCTTGATAACCCAGGTCTGTATCGAGAAATCCGAACCAATTTATGATTTTTGTAGTCTTATTGGTGTCTATCGCTAAGGTTCTGAAGGGATATTCATCATCAATACAAAACAACGGAAAGGGTGGCTTTTCTGTGAAATAGTAGATAGGCGCCAGTTTCTTTTTATTATCGCACACATATTGGGGCTTGCGCGGATCGCTGATGTCAACTACCGACAAACTCACCATGTATTTGTCTATAAACTCCACATGCATTTTGTCGGGTGTTCTGGCTTCCATGATCGATGAAAGATGTCTGGGATTCTTTTTGTCACTTACATCTACCAGCAAGACCAAGCCTGCTCCTGCGCCTACGACCAAGAGCTGCTCGTTAATGAACAAACTATAACCACTTTCAATAAACAGTTCGGAGCTTACAGGTTCTTGGACTGGCTGACTCAAGTCAAAGATTTCCAAGCTTTCATTATTACAAGTATAGAGATAACCGTCGCTGAGCGCTACACTCTCATATTTGTTGGGCACTTTGGTATTTCGGTATTGCCCTTCTAATTCACGGATAGTGTTTTCATCTATGTGATACCTGATGATCCCTGCTTCCGAATCTACAAGGTATAAGATGCCCTCGTGGTAGGCATAGGACTTTAAGCGTTGGTTTTCTAGTTGGAGGGCCTGATGTATGAGGAGCTCATAGCTATCGGAAAACTCTGCCAAGAACAATTCATTATTGTCGTTGACACCTATAAATTTCTGGGCACTAAGTGGATGGGCCCACTTAAGTTGTAAATCCTCGTTTTTGAATACCGATCTGTAACAATGTTCATAGTAAACATTTTCGCTTTCATCGGATTTTTCTTCGGGAATCACCAGAGCATCTGATTTGAACTGTTCACTTAAGCGCTTCCTCTCCCGATCCCTTGAGACCTTCTTGCGGTAGACCTCCATCAAAAAAGGTACTTGGTCAAATTCCTTGAGAAAGAGCACACGATCGATATCGTAGAAAAATGGGATCTCTTGGAAATGGTAAAGGGCTTTTTCTGTTTCGTTTAGGCAGAGGTATAACTTAGTTAATGCCAAAGCTGCTCGCCCACCTGCCACGTAAGCTTTATGTTCCTTAATAAAGGCACAAATTTCAAGTTCTAAGGTAAGGAGGGTTTCTGTTTGGGTTCGACACAGACTCAGGTCGAACAACCACTTAAGCAACAATGCATCTTTTTGGGCCTTCTTATTTTCTAAGGATATGTATAGTTGGTCAAATTCTTCTTTCTGGCCTAGGTAATATAGGTTTTCCAAGAGGTGGACTTTGGTATGGTCGGTCTGTTTTTTGATAGATTTCAAAACAGCCAATGATTCTTCAAACCGATCCTGTTCAAAGAGTTTTTGGGCGAGATCCTCCAAGGCGCCTTCATGACTTTTATGGGTCTCAGGTAAGAGCTCCAACATTTTTCTGAAAGCCGCCTCCCCGTATGCTAATATCTTTTCTTTTTGATCAGCAGAAATGGCAAGATTGTTCGCCACCATATTTTCTATCCATTTCTCAAAACCTGTTCCATCTGTAATCGGGTGGGGTACTCGGTTCTTATCTAGTATTTTTTCAGGATGTGGGATAAATAATTCGTTTAAAGCTTGCAATAAAACTGCCTCAGAAAAATCACCCTCGTCTTCTTCTATATGGCCGCCCTGCAACTCCCAGTCGTCAAATTCATCGATGAGTCTAAATGTAAATGGTTCTCTTTTATTTCCTGAACTTAGGATTACGTAATTGAAATCGCTCACATCATACTGGTAAACTACGCTTTGGGCATCGGGTTCTTCAAACATATTACCTTTGGGATAGTACAAGAAAAAACCTGAATCGTAAAAGTTCAAATAGGGATAGGTCAGTTTCGTTTGAGGCAAGTCAAGCCTCACTTTATAGAAAGGACCTGTACCATGTGGGTGATTAAAACCTTGTATGTGGAGTCTTCTTTCATCAGCAAATCGTAAGTGATGTGCAGCAAAGCCGACCACATTGCTAAAGTCTTCTTGGCTGTAGGATACAGCGACTATCTTGAGCGCTTCCTCTATTTGGGAAACGAGTGCTTCCCTTAAACAAACCAAAAAACTTTTGTAAAGTAGATGTGTAATGTGGTTAAACTCAATGGCAGCACTTTTCTTTTGGTAGCGTTCCCCATGTTTTATGGCTTCAGAAACCAGCGTATCACTCAGTGTATCTCTTTTCTCGAAGGCCTCATCGGCCACATCGAGCCATTCGGCTATGGATATATCACCTATGCCTTGCTCTTCTTCACCCATATGGTAATATGCGTCCCATTCCTCCAAGGCAACTACCTGAAGGGTATCAAACAAACCATTGGGCACCAAAAGAATCATTCGTAAACTTTCGGGATCCACTTCTCCAGATGTAATGGCTTGGTCTATGATAGCTCTTAACTGCTGTGCTACCGATTTTGCTATATTAAGTTCCAAATCTTGATTTATTAAATGTTTGATTTTTATGGGCTTACCCCAAGCTTGGCTTAGATCTTAAGCTGTATGCTATGTTTTTTTCAATCAAAAAGTACTTGAAGCAAAAAAGTGAAGTACAGTTTTCATCAAATCTGTGCGTGCATAAAAGTAGAGATACTAGAGTAAAAATCAAAGAGTCTCAGCTCTTAACAATCTCGGTGAATAATGAATCCATTTTCCACCTTTTTCATCCCTGCTTTAGGATAATACTCCATTGCTGTGGGAACAGAAAGCAGTAATACCATGGAATGTAAGCCTGCTTTTTCTTTACTGAGTTCAATCAGTTTTTTGCCAATTCCTGTTTTCTGATACTCTGGGCTTACGGCAAGGTCTGCCAAATAGCAGCTCCAAGCCCAATCAGTAATACATCTGGAAACGCCCACCAAGAAATCTTGATCCCAAGCCGTGACTATTAGATTGGAGTGGTCATACATTTTTTGAATGCGTTCTGGATCATTGGTTGGCCTCGGTAAACCTGAACTGTCGTAGAGCGCTATGATTTGTGTGATGGAAGGTTTTCTGTCAAAACTATAAGTGACATGCATATGTAAGAGCGTATTGTTCTTGAAAATCAGATCTAAAGTTCTATATTTTTAGGCAACTTATACTTATTATTGATGGAACGGTAGCTATATAAGTACCAAGTATACTTATCAGTTTGTTAACGGTAACTTGCTTGTGCTTTGTAGTGATCAAACGTCCAAAGGATTCTGCTGTTTTCGTCCATTAGAAAATGAACCTGTTTGGAGGCTCGGGAGTTTAAGCTTTGAAATGTATAGATCAAATCATAAGATTCATGGATGGTAATAAGGTAGTCATTGAACACTACGCTACAGCGGTTTTGGTCGATTTGGAACCAGCCAGAATTTATAAAAATGTGGTTTGGCTCCGACCCCAAGGGGACTGTGCTTTCAGCAACAATAGATTTGTCTGTGGGTGGAGCTTACAAGATCTCCTTTCAAGATGCTGACGGCACTATTCATACGGCTTTTGGCACCTACTTGGAAATTGTTGAACCCACACATCTGCGTTATACCTGGGAATGGGAAAGCGAACCAGACCATGTTTCTGAACTGAGACTCGAGTTGAAGCCTCAAGGAGACCAAACATTCCTGAGACTAAGTCATTCAAACTTGAATCCAAACTCTCTTCATGGATATTTGGAGGGTTGGAATCGCACCTTGGACAAGATCGTACTGCTGTTGGACAGGCGTTAAATAGGATGGGATCATAAATTGATGGCGTTTAGTCAAGCATTGAATGAATGCCTCACTAAACGCCATTTGCTTTTGGTGGCAGATGAATGAGAATGATTTACATCCTCATGATACCATTATGGTGTTCTCCAAAGGGTGCATAAAGTGACATGCGAATGCCGCGGGCAATCATTTCTCTGGTTTGTACAGGATCAATAATGCCGTCGTCCCAGATCCTAGCGGTACTGAAATAGGGCGATCCCTCTCTTTCGAAAATTCCTGTGATGGACTCATGAATGGCCTGCTTCTCTGAATCGGGAAACTCGAGTCCTTTAGCAGCAAGTTGTTCTTTTTTTACAATAGATAATACTGCGGAGGCTTGTGCGCCACCCATGACCGAAATGCGGGAGTTGGGCCACATAAAGAGCAGCCTCGGATCGTAGGCTCTACCCGCCATGGCGTAATTGCCAGCACCAAAGGACCCCCCAAAGATCACTGAGAATTTGGGTACGTTGGCATTGGCTACGGCATGTACCATTTTGGCCCCGTCTTTGGCTATGCCCTTTTGCTCATAGTGCTTACCCACCATAAAGCCCATTACATTTTGTAAGAATAAAAGCGGTATTTTTCTATTGGTGCACAGTTCTATAAAATGCGTTCCCTTGAGTGCTGATTCCCCAAACAAGATACCATTATTGGCAATAATGCCCACAGGGTAACCTTTAATGTAGGCAAAACCCGTAACCAAAGTACCTCCATACCGTTGTTTGAACTCATGGAACCTACTGCCATCTACAATTCTTGCGATGATCTCACGAGGGTCTAAGGGTTTTCTGAGGTCTAAAGGTGCTATGCCATACAACTCGGTAGGGTCATAGGCAGGTTCTTCCTCGCTCAGTTTTTCCAAATTCTCTACTGGGCGATTGCGGAGTGTCTCAAAGATATTTCTACAGATGCGAATGGCATCAGCATCGTCTTGAGCCAAATGGTCGGCAGTGCCCGATATGGCAGTATGCATTTCGGCGCCTCCCAGTTCTTCTGCATTTACATCAGCACCTGTAGCGGCTTTTACCAATGGTGGGCCACCGATGAAAATCGTCCCTTGGTTTTTCACAATGATGGTCTCGTCGCACATGGCTGGTACGTAGGCACCTCCAGCAGTACAAGAGCCCATCACTATGGCGATCTGTGGGATTCCCATAGCCGACATACGTGCTTGGTTGTAGAAGAAACGACCAAAGTGCTCTCTATCACCAAATACTTCTGACTGTTCTGGAAGAAAAACCCCTCCTGAGTCTACCAAATAGATACAGGGCAAATGGTTTTCCATTGCGATTTGTTGTGCCCGTAGATGTTTTTTGATGGTTTGTGCAATATAAGTGCCTCCTTTTACAGTGGCATCATTGGCCACAATCACAGTTTCTTTGCCATGAATAGTGCCAATACCTGTAATAATACCTGCGGAAGGAAATTCGTTGTCTTTGATGCCGTAAGCGGCAAGTGCAGAAAGCTCCATAAAGGTCGTGCCTGGATCCAGTAAAAGATTTACACGCTCTCTGGCGAGTAGTTTGCCTTTTTCTTTATGTTTTTTGGTAACGGCCGTTGGCCCTCCTTTTTTTACTTCTGCAAGTATCTTGTGATACTCCGCCAACAACTGCTTGAAAGCTTCTTTTTGTTTTTTGTACTCCTCGCTTTTTGTCGAAACAGATGATATGATCTTGTCCACGCCTGAAAAATTTTATACTATATATAGACGTAATTGGCACAAAGGGGTTGCGAAATATAAATATTTTAAGAATGGCTTGAATTATTTTAAATAAAATATTGACTTTGCTGAAGGAGAGAAATGACGCTAACGCAATAAAAATCCCCAAGAGATCAAACTCTTGGGGACCCTCATTAGGATTATAAGACTTACTAAGAAAACCAAAGCTATGCGGCTATTTGACTATGAGTTTTTGATTGGTCAAAGTATTGCCCTCTTTGTCTAAGACCTTTACCAAGTACATACCCGCGTTGAGATGTTGTACTGAAAGGCTAGTTACCTTGTTTTCTATTGGGATTTGTGTTTCTATATTGTTACCATACAGATTCACAATTGAGATACTTCCTCCTACAGGGCTATCCATTGCATCTGCACACGAAACGGTAATGAACTCCGTGGCAGGATTAGGTGACACTGTTATGTTTTCCAATTGACTCACACCATCAGCGCTTGCCTTTCTCCCTTCAGGTACGGAGTTTACTAGTGGGCCAAATATGATGTTGTCTATGGCTAAACTGCCATCGGATATAATAGCACCACTGGATTTGATCACCCTCAGTTTTACCCATCCCGTAGTAGTAGCGGTATAGGTTGCGGGGACGCTCTGGTATTCTCCATTGACCTGTGTGGAATAGAGAGGCAGGTCGTTTACGGCCAAGGTCACTACTGGGAAAGTATAGTTGTTTCCATACACATAGGTAATGTTTGTCGCAGAAACAGTAAACAAATAGGATTGTCCAGCTTCTACGTATACGTTTTGTGACCAAATATCCCTCTGGTGTATTTTGTCATAACGGCCAAAGAAACGAAATTGATCATATATGTAATCTTTTTCAGAGACAAATAGATAGTTGCCGTCTTGAGTGATATTCCCTATTGGCGTTTGGTCTTCTATGCGGGTACCAAATTCGTACAGTTGATTCACTACAGCTATTTTCTCAGATTCATATTCTCCGTTTAAATTACATTTTTGGGGAAAATTGCTGACAAAAGAAGTACTTGGGCAGGGTTCGCTTACCGAGAAATCTCCATTTGTGACCATATTATATGCAGCATAAACATCCTCTTGGCTGGTGTATTGGCTCAGTTGAGTGATAATTACTGTATCGTAGTTGATCGCGGAAGGGCAATGGTTTTCGAGAAGGGTTGTTCTTGTAGCCTTGAAACTTACAGGATAAAAGCCCGCAGGTTGGTCAAAAGACACCCAGCCTTCACCTTCTGTTCCTAATGAACCAGGAAAGTGCCATTCATAGTCATAAGTACCTGTTTTGCGATCTGTATATTTGTTTTCAGTGACACCCAATACCGTAGCGCCGTAGCCTTCTGGCATAACGTAGTATTGGTTTGTACGTACATTGGGCGCGCGGTCTACAAAAACTATATAGGAGAGCACATGTTTCTTAAGATTGGGCTCGGTGTAGGTATGACGTACTTTGTAGTAGCCGCCAATCCAAAATTTGTGTTCAGGGCTGGGTAGGGTAGATGTTTCTGTTTCGTACCTCGCTTCGCCAAAATACCAGTCATGAGTGCCATCGGTGCGGACTGGGGTAAACTTAAGAAGCGCGTCACAAGAATCACCTAAAAGTTGATAGGAGAACTCTGCAAGATTGGGTGCTGGACTTTTGATACGTGCCAGAAGCAGTCTGTTTTGTGGCTGGGCAGTAACCGTCGACAGCAAAGGTTGTGTGAAGTTCTGTAGGCAAAGAGCACCTACATCACTTGGGCCGGCCACGGAAGAATTCACTGTTACGACACCCAGAGTGCCAAAGGTATTGTCGTTGGCCCCCGATTCCAGAAGTTTGAGAAAGAACGGACTGTAGGTGTTGTTATATTGTTGGCTTGTACCTGTTATGTAAATGGATCCATCATGCCCCACGACTGCATCAAGACCTCGGTCGTTTTTGCCTGCAACATAAATGAGCCTTTTACCATCATAATCATAAGCAGTAACGGGTACACCTGTATTGGCCAGTATATTGGCAGTCGCCACTACATCTCTTGTTGGCAGTTGTGAATAACCAACAATCAAGAGTTTGTCTGGGTCTTGTATTGTGGTCTTTAGTGCCCTGTCATTCCCAGTTGTGCTAGGACTTATGAGTAGTTTACCATTATTGCCAAATTCGGAAAGCATAAAGCCATACTGTTCGTCAAGTGCTACCAAGGCAAAAGCATCCCTAGGTGTTTGTGCGCTATAACCCGTAACGATTACAGTGCCATTATCTCTCACTAAGATATGGCTGGCATAGTCATTTGTATTTCCAAAATCTATATTCTGAATGCCATCATTGCCAAAGGTAGTCACCAATTGGCCATGTTCGTCTAGTAATAAGACGTAAAAGTCTTTGTTGCCAGATACAATGTTAGTACCCGTGCCAGCTAAAATATACTGGTTGTAGGTAGTTCTGTCTATCGATTTGATCTCAAGGTCTTGTGGTAGCGTAGGGGAGG
>CAMFLX010000112.1 GCA_945957555.1 uncultured Cytophagales bacterium | reverse complement strand
CGAGATTCCTCTACGTCTCGTGGGCTCGGAGATGTGTATAAGAGACAGGTGTTACGGGAAACATCATAGAAGGCATCTCTCCTACTCAAATCACCAAAAACAGGTATATCGTGGATCGCTTCAACAAAATAAAAGATTATGAAAATATATATGCTTTAGGGGATATCGCATGGATGCAAACCCCCAAATACCCTAATGGCCACCCCCAACTTGCCAATGTGGCCATCAACCAAGGAAAAAACCTCGCATCAAACTTCAAACAAGCCCTTCACAATAAGGCATTGAAAGAATATGAATATACCGATTTAGGCTCTATGGCTACCATAGGTAAATATAAGGCGGTTGTAGACCTTCCATTTGTAAAATTCCAAGGATACTTGGCATGGTTTGTCTGGATGTCGCTACATCTCATGCTGATCCTCAGTGTCAGAAACAAGTTGATTATATTCTTTAATTGGGCATGGAGTTACCTTACCAAAGACTCTTCTTTACGCTTGATTTTAAAAACAAAAAAATAATTTAATGAACTGGATTATACTCATCATAGCCGGACTGTTTGAAGTGGGCTTTACGACCTGTTTAGGCAAAGCCAAAGAAGCCAAGGGCACCATGGCCAATATTTGGTACTCAGGCTTTGTTATTTGTTTGCTTCTAAGCATGTACTTACTCATCAAAGCCACGGAAACTTTACCTCTGGGCACTGCCTACGCGGTATGGACGGGTATTGGAGCCGTTGGCACCGTACTATTGGGCATTACTCTTTTCAACGAGCCTGCTGATTTCTGGCGACTTTTCTTCATCTTTACCCTAATTGCTTCATTAATCGGTCTTAAATTTGTGTCGCATTAGACCTTAAAGTCTTTTTCACCTCGGTTTGTGGCTCACAGTTCGAAACTATTAAATAAAATAATGGACTGGGGCTTACAGTCCATGGCGGAGGAAGTTATAATGTAGGATATCCGATCCGAATTCCTACAATACGCTACTACAAAAGCAACAACTCATAGATTAAATCAGAAAAAATGTTCTGGAAAAAAGAAAAGAAAATAGATGAGCCCTCCCTTAAAGTTCCAACCTTTGAGATAGAGATAATTCTTTCAGATAAGGCCGAAAAGCTTTTGAAAAGAAAAAAGGAATCCGTTGTGGTCAGTGTACATTTTTATGGTTATCCTTTGGATAAGGATCTTGACGATTTTAGTTGGAATAAATATGGATATCTTGATCTTGGACGGGCCGAAATCGAGCTAATGGAAAATAGAATCGCAATATTTGACAATGCAACGATTAATCAAAGAAAATTTGAATATCTTGAATATAAAGATTTTGAATTAAATATTAATGTTTTTACAGGAAGAAGATCATCCAAAAACAACCTAATTTGTGTTTCCAGTTATGGAGGGGTAATTGGCGAAGTGTCTGGCAGGAGAATTACCTTAGAAGGTAAATTAATCAGCGAAACTTTTGGGTAAAAGAGCAGGCGATCTTCACTTCGGCCTGTGGCTCATAGATCGAAACTATTCAATAAAATAATGGCCTGTGAGTCAGTGTCCATGGCGGAAAAGAGAAAGCTTTTGAGCTAGTATGGCTAGTTGTGTGATGGGGTACACTACCTTAATGCCAGCAATTTGACCAGACTTCTAATTTTCAATTTAAAAAAATTACAGATTAGAATATTATTTGTATAAATTCGCAAATTCATTTCAGTAGATGAATTTATTAACACTGGTTATATTTTTACCGCTTTTAAGTATTCCCATATTTCTCTTGCTCCACAAGAAAACGGAATACATCAAAGTCATTTCTCTTCTCACATTCCTTGCACAACTTTGCATTGGAGGTCTTATCTGGTTTCAATTTGACAGCCAAAACCCTGAGCTTCAATTCATCTCCAAGCATTCATGGATTTCTGTTGTCTCACAAAATTTCAGTTTTAAAAGCGACTATTTCGTTGCCATAGATGGTCTCAATCTGGCACTAGTACTCATGAGTAGTTTCATATTTGTGATTAGTACCATCGCTAGCTGGAACGTAGATAAAAAACCTAGGGCATATTTTTCATTGTTGCACCTACTGGCATGCACCACTATAGGTTGCTTTGTGGCGATGGATCTGTTCGTGTTCTTTGTCTTTTTTGAGTTCATGCTTTTGCCGATGTATTTCCTCATCGCAATCTGGGGTGGCCCCAGAAGGGAATATGCATCCATTAAATTCTTCTTATTCACACTTTTTGGATCACTTCTCATTCTCATTGTCTTCATTTGGCTATATATTCAAACAGGAAGCTTTGACATCACCGTCCTTAAAACGCAGCATGCCGCACTTGACGGTCTTCCGCTTAAAGGCACTATGTTCCTACTCCTATTCGTGGGGCTCGCCATTAAGCTACCCGCCGTTCCTGTACATACTTGGTTACCTGACGCCCACGTAGAAGCATCTACCCCTATTTCAGTGATTTTGGCTTCTTTATTACTCAAAACAGGGGGCTATGCCATAATTAGGTTAGGAATGTATATATTCCCAGCTCAACTGGTTGAATACGCTTGGTTACTTGCAGTAGTTGGCGTTATAAGTATCATTTATGCAGCGCTCAACGCCCTCGCTATGAATGACCTCAAAAAAATGATCGCTTACTCATCTGTTTCACATATGGGTTTTGTATTATTGGGTATTGGCTCATGCTCCATTGGCGGTATTAATGGCTCTGTATTTCAAATGGTCAGTCATGGCATCATATCAGGCGCACTTTTCTTGATCGTGGGTGTCATTTACGACAGGGTCCATAATCGCTCCATTGATCATTTTAGAGGGCTAGCGTTTAAAATGCCACTTTTCACCACAGTTACTTCAATAGCTTTTTTTGCTTCCCTAGGCTTACCCGGTTTCAGTGGATTCATTGGAGAAATCCTCATTCTTCTCGGCTCTTTTGAAGGTGCCAGCACACATCATCTTTTCAGCCAATGGTGGGTTATTGCTGCTTGCTTTGGAATTTTATTGAGCGCGGCATACTACTTATGGACCTTACAAAGAATGTTTTTTGGGAAATACTGGCTTAAAGAAGGATCAAAATGGTCCACAGAGCTTACTGATATCAATTCAAGGGAAAAAATCATGCTTTATATGCTTTGCTTTTTGATGTTATTTTTGGGACTTGTACCCAATCTCATCCTTAAGGAAATCAACGTGACGGTAACTCATTTGATCAAAGCGATTATCATTCCATAAAACTTGAAACTCACAGCGCAAATAAACAGCGATTTAGGTTTGCTACTTCCCGAACTGGGTACAGTTGCATTGATAGTTATTGCTATTATATTTGGCTTGATCACCAGAGACCGTAAAAATCACAAAATACTATTCGGAGCGTCCTTAATTGGAATTATCACCTTAAACATACTTCAGCTTTTTTCCTTAACAACGCTACCCAAAGTCTTCCTTTTTTCAGACCATATCATCATCTCTGCAAAAATGAGCTATGTCAAGTGTCTACTGACCTTCGTTTGCATCCTTTATTTTATCTACAAAGAACTCAAACCCTCAGAAGAAACCGCTACTAGCGAACTACATACAACTGTATTGGCGCAGCTCTTAGGCTGTTTCCTTGTCATACAGGCAGGGAGCTATGTAACCTTGTTTCTCGGCATTGAGCTCGTGTCTATTACGTCTTATATCATTGCCTATTTTGGCAATTCCGACAAAGCAAAGATATCTGCCATGAAATATTTTCTATTTGGAGCATTTTCATCTGCACTCATGGTCTATGGAATTTCATGGATGTACGGAATTACAGGTAGTTATTTCATCAACGACTTCCCCAAAACATATACAACAGTGTTCGATGAATCCTTCCAATATTTGGCTTTAATCTGCCTATATGCAGGGCTTTTCTTTAAAATATCAGCGATACCTTTCCATCTTTGGACCCCAGATGTATATAAAGGTGTACCCAATAGCCTGCTGGCCATACTCTCTTTATTGCCCAAAATATCTGGACTGCTTGCACTCTATCACATCCACAGTCAACTAACTTTACTTCCGATTTTTGGAACGATCAGTTGGTACTATTTGTTTGCCATAAGTATCATTACTATGTTAATGGGAAATATCATTGCACTAAGGCAAGTACATTTCAAAACACTTTTTGCATTTTCGAGCATCGCACAAACGGGTCTGCTCTTAGTATTGATACCCACTCAAAACATGGATATGCTCCTTTTCTACCTGAGCTTCTATATATTAATGAACGTGAGTTTATTATTCATTTATGAACTATTTGCCAAAGGGGATCCCGATACTGAACTAAGTACACTCAGCGGACTCGGCATACATCATCCAGCATTAGGCATTTTACTCTTAATATCTGTTACCTCACTTATTGGTATCCCACCATTTATCGGATTCATAGGTAAAGTATTTATTATTAATTCATTATTCAGCGATAGCTTCTCTCTAGAAAACATCAAAAGTCTTACGGGAATTGTAGTTGTATTTACGACGCTAATTTCTCTGGTATATTATTTACGAATGCCTTATTATTTATTCGTGAAAAAATATGAAGATTCCGATCTCCCAAGAATAAATAGTAAGCAAGTGTCTTTTTCTGCAATTTTAGTATTACCTTTGATCATAGGATTCTTTAGCTTTGATTGGTTGTTACAGTGGTTACAATGCGTAAAGTAACATAATTTATGAGTGACGTTATAAAGCACGAGTGCGGTATTGCATTAATTAGGTTGAGGAAGAGTTTTAGCTATTACATCCAAAAATATGGTACGCCATTTTATGGATTGAGCAAACTCTATGTGATGATGGATAAACAGCAAAACCGAGGCCAAGATGGGGCCGGAGTAGCTGTTATAAAGATTGATACCCCCCCGGGCTATAGATACATCAGTAGATATAGATCAATTGAAACGAATGCTGTTCATGGCATCTTCGAAAAAATCAACAAAAAATACAGGAAATCAACCAAAGGCCTTAAGGAAAAAACAAAAGATGCTGAATGGCTCAAAAGAAACGTAGCCTTTATGGGTGAAGTTTTGATTGGTCACTTAAGATACGGTACTCATGGCATGAACAGCATAGAAAGCTGTCACCCTTTTCTGAGACAGAACAACTGGAAAAGCCGGAACTTGGTCATGGCGGGTAACTTTAACATGACTAATAACGATGAGCTGTTCTCCAAACTTATCGACCTAGGGCAATCTCCTAAAGAAAGAACAGATACCGTAACGGTAATGGAGAAGATTGGCCACTTCCTAGATGAAGAAAACCAAATCCTCTTCAATAGATTCAAAGAAAAATATTCCAACAGAGAAATTTCTGGACTTATAGAAGACACCCTCGACCTACAACGTGTATTAAGACGCTCTTGTAAGGACTTTGACGGTGGTTATGCCATGGCAGGAATTACAGGCTACGGAGGTTCTTTTGTAGCAAGGGATCCAAACGGAATACGTCCTGCCTATTTCTATGCAGACGACGAAGTGGTAGTCGTAGCTTCTGAGAGACCAGCCATAAGAATCGCATTCAATGTTGACAACGATAAAATTCAAGAAATAAAGCCAGGTCACGCCTTGATCATTAATAAGGATGGAGACTTTGATCAATATCCTTTTATAGCGCAGGCTGAACCTAAAAAGTGTAGCTTTGAAAGAATTTATTTCTCAAGAGGATCAGATACTTCTATCTACAAAGAGAGGAAAATGTTGGGTAAACTTTTGCTCCCACAAATCCTTCAATCTGTAAACAATGACTTGGAAAACACTGTGTTTTCATATATTCCAAATACTGCAGAAGTTGCGTTTTTAGGAATGATGGAAGGCGTGGAAGAACATCTTTCCAATTATCGCAAGACTGAAGTATTAAACAATCTTGGCGATCCCGATAAAATAGAAAAAATACTATCTCTAAAACCAAGGGTAGAGAAGCTGGTTATAAAGGATGCCAAATTAAGGACTTTCATTACCAGCGATGATTCCAGAGACTCTATGGTGTCGATGGTATACGATTCTACTTATAATCTCATCAATAAAGATGTGGACAACTTGGTGGTCATAGACGACTCTATCGTACGTGGTACCACACTAGAGAAGAGCATCCTTCGAATCTTAGACAAGAACAAGCCAAAACGTATTGTCATTGTATCTTCTGCACCGCAGATCAGATACCCAGACTGCTATGGTATTGACATGTCAAGAATGAAGGATTTCGTGGCATTCAGGGCCATGATGGCGCTTCTTAAAGAAAAAGGTAAAGAAGATATGTTAGATGAAGTTTATGAAAGATGCAAAATTGCTCTTGAAAAAGACGAAGCAGATACAGAAAACTTCGTAAAGATCCTTTACGACCAATTTACTGATGAACAAATTTCAGACAAAATAGCAGAGATCATCACACCAAGCGACTTACATGCAGAAGTAAAGGTGATCTTCCAGAAAGTAGAAAACTTAAATACAGCTTGTCCAGACAACTTGGGCGACTGGTATTTTACTGGTAACTACCCTACCCCTGGTGGTTATAAGGTGGTTAACAAAGCTTTTGTATATTTCATGGAAGGCAAAGGTGTGAGGGCTTACTAAAATACCCGCCTCTTGAAAATTTTGAACAAGACCAGTACAGTAAATTTCATTTTGATCTCTACTGTACTGGTCTTTTCCCTTTTTATACTCTTTTATGACCTCAAAGATTTTAATGACCACCTCATCCTATTGAATATAAGGTTACCCAGACTCATCTCGGCCATCAGTGTGGCCACCATCTTGAGTCTTTCGGGCCTAGTGTTGCAAGCTTTATTTAAAAACGATTTAGCAGAGCCCAGCATTTTGGGTATTTCCTCTGGAGGCACCTTAGGAGCAGTTATTGGTATCTTCTTATTATCAGTGACACACCTTAATGCCCCCTATTTTGTAATTCCTCTGTTTTCCATTTTATTTTCATTCCTAAGTATTTATCTGATTATTAAAATCGCAGGCAAGAACCCCTACAGTGCCATTATCATTCTATTAGGTGTAGCCATCAACAGCTTCAATGGTGCATTAATCACCCTCATCAGCTATTTGAGTGACAACAGCAACCTCAGAAATGTGATATTTTGGGGAATGGGTAGCTTTACCAATACAAACATCTATACCAGCACGCTACTTGGTGTGGTAGCTTTGGGTTTCTGGATCTTGTACATAAAGAGACCCAAGGTATTAAACGCATTGCGATTAAATGACGAAAACCTGTTCTACGCAGGTTTCAATCTTAAGAAAATACAGACATTCATCATTATTACCGTCACCGTGGCAGTAGGCATCTCTGTAGCCTTCTGTGGCTTGGTCTCGTTTGTGGGACTTATTGCTCCACACATCGCACGATTGTTGGTTGGGCACAACCACAAAGACAGCGTAACCACTACTCCATTGGTAGCCATCGCACTGATCCTATTTACTGATATATTGTGCAAAAACTTATTATATCCGATAGAACTACCCACCAGTGTGATCACCTCTTTTATAGGAGCACCTTATTTCATACATTTGATTTTCAAGTCTAGAAAACACAAAATTGATTATTAAAAATCTCTCATATAAAACCATACTTACCGACATCTCATTTGAATTAAATCAAGGCTCGATTTGTGCAATATTGGGAGAAAATGGTTCTGGCAAAAGTACATTACTTAAGACTTTGTCTGGCTACTATATGGATTACCAAGGTGACATATCCTTAAACCAACAAAACCTTAAAGAAATTTCGCTCCTAGAGCTCTATAAGACTAGGGCGGTACTCACACAAAATAATCACTTGCACAACTTTATACTATGCAAGGATTATCTGGAGCTGGGGGGATACAACTCTGAGACCTCCGATCAGCATGCCATCATCATGAGAGAAACTTGCGAGGTTCTCAAGATTACGCATCTCTTAGAAAAAGATTATTTACAATGTTCTGGTGGCGAACAGCAAAGGATGAATCTTGCAAGGGTATTTATCCAAGCACAGCTTAATTTATCCAAAGAGTACCAACCATATCTCTTTTTGGATGAGCCATTCAATCACTTGGACGTAAAACATATCCCTATACTTGTTCAACAGCTGCAAGAATTTAAAAAATCAGGTTTCAGCATCATGGTGATTCTTCATGATATTAATCTTGCTTACCAAATTTGCGATCAAGCCCTATTTCTAAAACAAGGTAAAATAGTTGCTTATGGAGACAAAGAATCTACGTTTAACATAAATAATCTATATTTAACATTTGATATACCATTTGAAGAAATACTAACAACTCATGGTGAAAGATATTTCAAATCGTAGATTCAAGTTCAAAAATATTTTGATCAAGACGGGGCTTTACGGCTTTGGAAGTCTGTTTATACTTATTCTCAGTTTTTTTACTTGCAATTACCTTTTTCCACTCAGGATAGATGTGCCTTATTCACAAACGGTGTACGACGGCGCAGGTAATGCTGTCCATGCCTTTCTCTCGAAAGATCAAAAATGGCGCCTCAAAGTGCGTAATGATGAAATTTCTCCCCTTCTCAAAAAAGTATTTATTGCCAAAGAAGACCAATACTTCTACAGTCACTACGGTATCAATATATCATCTATAGCTAGAGCACTATTCAACAACCTATTAAAGCGCAAAAAAACATCTGGAGCATCGACCATAACGATGCAGGTCGCAAGGCTCTTAGCACCTAAAAAGAGAACTTACGGCAACAAATTCATTGAAGCGTTTAGGGCAATACAATTGGAGAGCAAATACTCAAAGGATGAGATCCTCAATATGTATTTTAACTTAATTCCCTATGGAGGCAATGTGGAGGGAATCAAGTCTGTTTCTCTATTATATCTACAGAAAAATCCTCAAAAACTAAGCTTGGCGGAAGCAGTTGCGTTGGCGATTATCCCCAACAGACCTTCGAGCCTGAATATTAAAAAAAACTACGCAACTATCGTAACAGAACGTAACAAATGGCTCTTATTACTTCAAAACAAAGGTATATTTTCACAAAAAGATGTCTCTAACGCCATTGCAGAACCTTTTGTACCTGTGTACAAACCACTCCCCTACCGTATCCCTCACCTTGCCATCAGACTAAGGAAGGAAAATCCTCATGTAACAGAGATCCACAGTCACATAGTCCTCGAGACCCAGTACAGAACCGCTGAGATCCTAAGAAATTATGTACAAAAACTCAAAAAGTACAATATTTACAATGGTGCGGCCATGGTGGTGGACAATAAAACGCATCAAGTAGTGAGCTATGTAGGCTCTAACGATTTTTTTGACGAAGACCACGCGGGACAATGTGACGGGGTGCACGCCATTAGATCTCCGGGCAGTACGCTTAAGCCTTTGCTTTATGCATTGGCTTTCGACAAAGGCCAACTTACCTTCCAGACCACCGTGGAAGATATCCCTTGTGAGATTAAGGGATATGCTCCGCAAAACTTTGACAAAAAATTTAGGGGAAAGATCACCATAGAAACGGCCCTTCTATATTCCTTAAATATCCCGGCGGTAAAGATTATAGACGAATATGAGGTCAAAAACTTTGTAGACAAACTGGTAAAGCTCAATTTCAAACAGATCAAAAAGGATAAGGACAAGCTTGGCCATTCGGTCATATTAGGAGGGTGCGGCGCTACGCTGGAGGAGATCACACAGATGTATACTGCCTTTGCTAACATAGGCAAGTTCAAAAACCTTGAGCTACATAATACCACTAAAAATCGCCCCTTAACCCACAAAAAAGAACCCAGTATGGATATGGTAAGTCCCGCTGCTGCTTACATGGTCACGGAGACTTTAAGCAACCTCACTAGGCCGGACATCCCAAACTATGCTGAAAACATGGAAAACAACTTTAATATCGCTTGGAAGACAGGCACTTCCTATGGTAAGCGCGATGCTTGGTGTATGGGCTATACGCCCCAATATACGGTTGGTGTGTGGTTGGGTAATTTTGACAACAGTCCTGTAGCCGAGCTAGTAGGTGTAGAACTTGCAGCACCAGTGCTGTTTGAGATATTTAAGGCGATTAGTAACACTAAGGATAAAACATGGTATCATAAACCTCAAAACCTTAGCAGCAGGATCGTGTGTACCGAATCGGGCCTCCCTCCCAACTATTTCTGCAAGTCGTTCACCAACGATTGGTTTCTAGCAGGTGTGTCTAAGTATAATTTATGTGAACACCTCAAAGAATACGATGTTTCTGCAAACGAAAAAATCTCCTACTGTAAAGATTGTGTGCCTGAAACTGGATACAAAAAACTGCTGTATTCCAACCTCAGTGCAGACCTGATCAACTACTACGACAACAACCACGTGATCTACAAAAAGATCCCAGAGCACAATCCACTCTGCCAAAGCAATTTCAACAAACAAAAGATCAGCATCCTGCACCCTCAAGAACACAAGATTTATTATACTGACGAAAAGGAGGCCCATATAAAATTGGAATGCGCAGCTGCCTCATCAGTAAAACATATCTACTGGTATGTCAACGATAAATTCATTGGAAAGTATGCCAAAAACGAAGAGGTCTTTATCAAACTAAAGCCTCAAAAAGCCAAGATCTCCTGTACTGATGACCTAGGTAATACCAAACATGTAGAAATCGAGATTCAAGGCATGTAATGCCTTAACAACAACCTTTGAATACTTTAAACCTCCAAATGGGTATCGCCAACGACCAAATGTTTAAAGGCTAACACAAAAACTGCTAGCAAAGTAGGAATAATAAAAACAACAAGACTGATCGTCAGAATGATGGCAAGGGTTTGATCATGACCATCGGGAAGTAGGTAACTCAAGCCCGAATGTTCCATTTTCCAAAAACTGGTGGCATAATGCGTAAAATATTTAAACCCAAACCATTCTTTGGTAAATACCATACCCAAGGTGGCTATGATCAAGAAAATATAAAGTATACAGCCCAGTAGGAATACCACAAGCGCCAAGCTGTTGACCACTACAAAGAGACATACAAAAACAAAAAGAACCAAAAATGCGGTAGACAATATATTGGGCAATATACTCCAAGAGCTGGAACGTACCCACACTTCATCCATGGTCTTTACTGCACTAAATGCTTTGAAATGCACGAAAGCTAATAGTAATAAAACTACAATAGTGCTCAGAGAAGATATTAAATGCCTAGACTCCTCAGTGCTTTTTAGAACGCTGACCGCAGAAAAAAAACCGATGATGACATACAACACTCCGGTTACACTAATAGGAATTCTCAGCAGACGCGTACTGATCTTGATATTGTCAAACATACAGAATTTATAAACACCTTAGCCTTTACGGTTGCAAAAACCTTAAGGTTTTCCTGAAGTCGTCCTTTCCATATCTATCTAAACAGAAACCCAGAAAAAAGCCATGATCCAAGTATGTAAACTTAGATCATGGCCTTGAGGATTAAGGATTAAACCTCAAACTATTTCTTAAATATCAACTTATTTACAAAATATACTTTACGCTTTCTTTTCCCGTCACCATCTTTCGTGTTTTTGATTTTTTGATACCCATGCCACAAAAAATTGGTTTCATACCAATGATAGATATCCCCAGAAGTATATTTAACCTTGTCGTCTTCTTTGTCTGTATCTATAACTTCTCCTTTTTGGTCAGAAACCAGCTTGCCTTGATCAGAATAAATCTTGGAATATAACCAACTACCAGAAGCAAATACCAAATTTACGTTCTTACCTTGATCGTTTACTTTGATGAACTTTTTCACATAATATGGTTTGTAGGCCGACCACAGTTCAAAGATGTTACTCCAGAGCATTTTACCCGTAGCATCCACCCTGGTAATAAGTGCATGTGTGTATTGGTAACCATCAAATACGGTCACGTAAGTTGTCTGGCATCCATTAGTACCACAAGTAGTTCTCGATTCTGTCCTATAAGTAGGGTAGAAAAACTCACAAATCAATAAATAATTACCATCTTTCTCTATGATATCGTGCATTACAGTACGGTAGTTCAGGCTATATTCCTTCCCTTTGGCTTCAGCCTTCTCTTTCTTCTTTTCAATCTTTTCCTGCCTTTTCTCCGACAAGTACTCTGTAAAATTAGGGATGTCCAAATAGTTGTATGTTTTGTCAAAACCGATACTTCCGTTCGTCTTAACTTTACTCATATAGATCCCATTGGTATAAGCTTGCGAACCTTTAGTATAAGTACCCAAAGCAAAATACCCCCCATCCTTTAACTTTGCCAAGGTCACATCCGTCCTTTTAGTTTCTTCATTGATCTGTGGCAATTCCACCAAATTTTGATTAGCCAAGTTACCCTCGGCATTCAATACCACATAACACATGAGCAAATTTTTTCTGCTTAGTTTTTTTGAGCAAAAAAAGTGGATTTCTTCCGTTCCGTCAGGATTCTTAGCTAATTGCAAATCAAAATAAGTCAAGTCTTCTCCCAACTTACCAATATCTTGGATCTTGTAAGATGCTTTTTCAAAATTGATCACCAAGCACGTTATATCCTTCTTTCTGTCAAAGGACAGGAATATGTTATTGCCTATCACCTTTACTTCATTGGCATAATCTAGTTTTTCCTTATAGGAGATCCTTTTCTCCAGAATTTCCATCTTGGTTACGTCAAACCTATAGATAACGATCTCATCTGATTTTCTATCATAGTATATGGAAAACAAAGCATCCTTAGTCTGAGTACTGCTCGCGAAAGGCTTGAGTTTTTCATTGATCAGGATCGACTTGGTGGCGACCTTCTTAAGATTATCGTCATAACAGTCATAATTAATCTTGTGTTCGTTCTTAGTATCCCCATTTTCGTCGTTGTACACCGCAACAAACTTTTTGTGGTTTTCAAATATGACAACGCTGATGTCGTCAATATCCCCAAGGTCAAATTCGACTCTTTGAGTTTGGTCTACCTGAGCATATAAGCCAGCTACACAGACCATAATTAAGGCAATTATATTTTTTTTCATTATTATAGAATTTCAACACCAAACTTAATAACTTTCTTGAAATATTCCATTAAACTTTCCACCATTTTAAGATCAATAACAATAAGCAACCCATACAACTATATATTATGAAATAGTCAATAAATGATTCATAGGTTGTTTAAATACACTTAATGGACTAAATTTGAATATTCCAATTCTTTATACATTATGCCCATTAAACGCCATATCAAGGACTTTATTTTAATCACCATAGGTATATTTTCAGCTGGTTTTGGTCTCAAAAGCTTTTTATTACCCAATGACTTCATCGATGGTGGTACAGTGGGCATTTCATTATTATTGGCGGAAACGACCAAAATCCCTTTTTCAGTGTTCTTTATTGTGGTCAATATCCCATTCATTGTACTAGGACTCAAATCAATGGGCAAAGAATTTGCGATCAAAACAGCCCTTGGTATACTTGCATTATCGGTAGTGGTTGCGTTCTTCCCTTATCCACAACTTACTCAAGACAAATTGTTAGTGGCAGTATTTGGCGGTTTCTTTTTAGGGGCCGGGGTCGGGTTTGCTGTACGCGGCGGGGGTGTAATCGATGGTACTGAGGTCTTAGCCATCAATCTCAGTAAAAAGTTTGGCCTCACCATTGGCGACATTATTATGATCATGAACATCATTATATTCTCAGTAGCTGCTTACCTCCTATCCATAGAGGTAGCTCTTTACTCTATTTTAACATATTTGGCGGCATCCAAAACAGTAGATTTTATCATTGAGGGAATAGAAGAGCACGTAGGGGTTACCATCATATCAACCAAGTCCGAAGAGATCAGGGTGATGATCATCAATAAAATGGGCAGGGGTGTTACCTTATACAAAGGGGAAAAAGGTTTCGGCAAAAGAGGTCATAATAATAACGATATCAATATTGTATACACCGTGTTAACCAGATTGGAGATCAGCAAACTAAATGCTGAAATAGATAAGATAGATAAAGAGGCCTTTGTGGTAATGACCAGTATTAAAGACACCAAAGGTGGTATGATCAAAAAAAGGCCCCTAAATCATCATTAAACATATATAAACCATACACTCTACACGATCTTTATGGGATTGACCGCTCATGGACTTACACGATTCCATGCATTTGGGCAAAATTAATTAACGCTACCGTATTGTTACATCCCGATTTATCAAGGATATTTTGTCTATGTTTTTTAACCGTTTCAAAACTTACGAAGAGCTCTTCTGCAATACTTTTGGATGTTTTCCCTTGGCACAAATGTATGAGCACCTCCAACTCCCTTTTTGAAAAGCATGCAAGAACCTGTTCTTTTCCTACAGTTTTAGAGTACAATAACTCAGATGCACCACAAGAAGTCAAAAAGTATGAACTATAGTGTAAGCAGCGTTTAGTATGTGCTGGCGCGTCACTCATCATTATGCATAACAACAAAGGCATGCCTTCGTCATCAACCTCCAAAATGTGTCCGGTCAACAATCGCCAAGGACCAGTGCTTTGCTGAACACAAGCCACAAAAGATAAATAAGGTATTTCCTGAGGATATTTTTCACAAATATCAACGACATGGCGAATGAACTCCCCCTGCATCATGCAAACACTAGCAGGTGTCAACATTGCAAATGCGTGTTCCGAAATCTTATCAACTGCCAAGCCAGCCTCAATATGCATATTTCTGAGAGGATCACTGACAAACTCATATTTGTGTGTGAGAAAATTATAGATGGTAACAGTTTGAGAGGTCCTATTGGCAAAAAACTTAAATGACGGATTCTTAAACAATTCCAAAAACTGTAAATAGTCCGATTTTTCTTGTGAATGTTTAATTGATTTAACCATAAGTCGCTTAGTTTAATCCTTGACAAAGGAACGGAAACATCGATATATCAAATATAGAACATCGCCTAAGTCGTACCCATACACCTAGGTCAAACATAACTCTAGCTGCCATCCCCTATTTTGATCATATATAAATCTCTTTTTCATAGTAATAGGGGAAGTGTAATAATCCAAATAAAGTTTTTTCATGGATCGCAGCAGAGTTATGCAAAGAACATCAGGAGTTACACTCCAGTTTTTTTGTTTTTCCTTCTATGGTAACTATTACAAAAGTAGAAAAAGACCTCCGATATACATTTACCATATTAGGACATATTATAGACTTTTGAAGGTGGCAAAACCTTCTTTTTGTCCTATTGAAACAAAACATCTCAAAGGCCAGCCCTTACTACCCACAAGTTCTACTTCATGCAGTTTCTAGGCTCTACACCATGCATCTGCTTAAAAGCCCTAGAAAATGAATTGATGTCTGCGTATCCCAAGATCTCGCTTACTTCAGTCACCGAAAACTTTTTAGAGTTCAACATATTATAGGCATATTCGCTTTTAATCTCGTTCACAAGTTCCCGATAACTTGTATTTTCGTTTTTGAGTTTTCTTTGTAAACTTTTATAAGACACCAACATATTGCCTGCCATTTCCTCAGCAGTAGGCAAATAAGGCCAATAGTTGTAATAAATTTGCTGCTTTATCGTATGCGCCAAAGAATTGTTATCCGTCTCTGCATCATTGGCCTTAGATAATATCTCCAAATAATAGGCATAGAGATTTTTATTGCGTACGGCCACGGGTGTGAGTGTATCTTTTTTATGATATAAGATATAATACTCGTCACCAAACTTTGAATTGGTATTAAAGTACTCATTATACTGCTCCAATTTCGCTTTCTTAGACTTTTTTATACAGATCTGAGCAGGAGCGATATCTTTTCGGACCACGTTATTCACCAAATGGTAAAAATTGGCGATTGTATAATCTGCCGCACTGATGCTCGACTCAAGATCTATCGTTTCCCAAAGATTATGAGGGGTAATCGTGAATTTAACATACAAATCAGACTCTTCCATTTTAAAAGAGACCATCTCTGTTACCAAATTTCTAAACGCTACGATTACTTTCAACACTTCCAACACATTCTCTGACTGATTGATCAAGACACCCAAATCGCCAGCCAAGTCCAGTTTAAAATTAAGCGCTAAGGCTAGTCCTGGCCTATCATATGGCAAATGATTGTTGGTTAAATTCCAGAACTTGATGATCTGTTCTGTGTTCATCGTTCCTTCTCTCTTCAATAAAAACTCTTTGGTTAGCCCTACCTCTTTGCATAAAAAATCTACATCTATCCCTGCCAAAATCGTGGAAAACAATACACCATGATGAATATTCGTCTTTGGAGTTTTTAACATAGCTGAAAACCAATAAATAATTCAAACCAGCCCAATAGAGCCCCTTACTAATAAATCAGTAAAAAGACCTAAGTGACAC
>CAMFLX010000111.1 GCA_945957555.1 uncultured Cytophagales bacterium | reverse complement strand
ATGAACATCTTACCATGCAATGTGCTGTAAAGTCTGATTTTAAGTTGCAAAAACAATAAATAGGAAAAAGTGCAAAAATCGATGAGGAAATACCATTCGATAACATCGGTATTTAATATAGAAGCCATCAATATCAAAAACCTAATGATGATGATGCCCACAATATATCGCTTATTGATGGAGAATAAGTTATTGATGTAAAACCGGAAATATATAAATTGAAAACTCAACATGAAGCAGGAGGAAAAAATATACCCATACCGATTCCATACCGAGAGATGAGGCCAAATCCATTGGAAACCTATACCGATATAGGACCAATGGAATAAGCCCAAGGTAAGCGTGTACAGCCCATACCACAAAAAAGTATTGTTTCTGAGCAGTATATAAAACAAAAGATTTAAAGCAAAAACGATCAATATCATTCCCGTAAATACACCATACCAAGAGTATTCATGAATAAACCTATCGAATAATGAATCAATATTAGTAGCCCAGCAAATCACATAAACAGCATTATGCGAATACAGTTGATAAGTCAATTTATAGGTCTCTTTCAAATCAGGTTCATACAAAATCAAAACTTTGTTTTTGATAAATAACTGATTTTTGAAGCCATTGGAGTCGTTATAACGAACGACCGCCACAGTATCACCTTTGGAATTAGTAATACAGGCCTTAAGCTGCTCAATTCTATTATCAGGCCATTCAAAAACCAATGGAGTCGTACTGTTAGATTTAAATGTAGCTTCCCCATCAAAATACTCCAAAGGCTTCAAGACGGTATTATAGTCATTAATGACTTTCCATTTTTCATCAATCAAATGGGTGGTTTTAAATCTCAAGTAGGGCTTCGAAATCGACGTTTGATACAAACCATTAATCGTCAAAGTATCACTACCCCATACCTGAAAAGCCAATGCGTATAAAACGATGCAATATAATATCCTAATCATAACTCAAAACATAGACAATCAAATAGTTAACAAAGCGTATTTTCAAAGGCAAAAACCACCAATTTTTACCCGATTTTATAAATATTCGACCGCAAACTTAAGCATCCAAAGCAAAACAGCACCTAGTTTTGTATAATATTTATAAAAAATATAAAGATAACAACATGAAACACGTATTCAACACATTCGTTTTCGGACAAAATGAGCCACAGACCAATAACAGGGTCATCAAAGAACTCATTAATGGGTCAAAAGAGGTACTTCGTGTATTTCCATTCAACTTATTGATACTGGGATGTATACTACTATTTGCGATTAATTGTTATTCCCAACCAGTAGCCATCAATGGCGCGCTTTCAGTGAGTGGCAATAAGATTGTAAACAAAAACGGATTGCCCGTAAGCTTTGCTGGTAATAGCTTATTCTGGTGCAACTATAATTGGGGAGGAGAAAAGTATTATAATGCCAACGTTGTTTCTTGGTTGCGCAGCGATTGGAACTCCGGCATCATAAGAGCCGCCATGGGCGTAGAGGCCGATGGTGGCTACCTGAGCAACAAGGCGGGTAACAAAGCCAAAGTTAAAACAGTGGTAGATGCCGCCATCGCCAATGGCATGTACGTAATTATAGACTGGCACACCCATGTTGCGGAATCGAACACCAACGAAGCCGTAGCCTTTTTCAAAGAAATGGCACAAACTTATGGCGATAAGCCCAATGTAATCTACGAGGTATACAATGAACCCATCAATTCCTCTTGGCACAACGATATCAAACCCTACGCAGAAACTGTGATTGACGCCATCCGTTCTATCGATCCAGACAATTTGATCATTGTGGGCACAAGGTTTTACTCGGCTCTTGTTAATGAACCGGCCGATGATCCTATTCAAAGAAAAAACATCGCCTATACCATTCATTTCTATGCGGCACAACACAAAAAAGACTACAGAGACAGATGTCAATATGCTTTAGATAAAGGCATTGCTCTTTTCGCCACCGAGTGGGGAACTGTAAATGCCGATGGTGGTGGTAACGTAGACGAGGGAGAAACCGCTACTTGGATAGATTTCTTGAAAAGAAACCATATCAGCCATTGCAACTGGAGTATCAACGACAAACCTGAAGGTGCCTCAGCACTGACTCAGGGAGCAAGCTCTTCTGGCAATTGGTCAAGCAACAACCTCACATGGTCAGGATCTGTGGTACGCAATATTTTAAAATCATATGATTACGGCAAACTCACCGACGAAGTGAGCTTTTCAAAAGCACCCATTATCTCAAGCTCTAAACTTTCCTATACATTTAAAGTGGCTTATACGGCTACGCAATCCAGAGACTTGATCGTTTCGGTTTTGGATGCCCAAGGAGCTGTTTTGGGATCATCAACAAATACGGTGAATGGCTATGGAGTAAGAGATGTGATCGTCAATCTCGCCAATCTCCCAATTATCGGCACCACTTACAGCTACGCTTGCGAAATCAGACCAGTGGCGGGTAACGAAAACTCGCGTCTTGCCCAAAAGCGTATATACAATGTAACCATAGTAGAGCAAGAACCCACAACGGTAATTGAAGCAGAAGCTTATGATGCGATGTCAGGTGTAAAAACAGAGGCATGTGATGAGGGTGGGGAAAATGTCGGCTATCTAGATACGGGAGATTGGTTGAGTTATCCCAATGTCTCCATTCCTACCGCGGGCAAATATATGGTATATTATAGAGTTGCCTCCGCTCAAAACACAGGAATCATTAGTCTTGAAAAAGATGCAGGAAAAACCATCTTAGGCACATTAGACGTACCCAATACTGGAGATTGGCAAACCTGGAATACCATTTCTCATATTGTAGATTTCCCTGCTGGCACCTACAACATTGGTTTAGGAATTAAAGAGGGAGGCTATAACTTAAATTTCCTAGCTATTGCTCCTATACAAGACCAAACTTTGGGAATTGAAGAAGCAAAGAACGATGCGTTGGCATTCAGCACCTATCCCAATCCTGTAAAAGACATTTTACACATAAATGGAGCAGGTGACAACAGCAACATTGAAATCTATAACACATCAGGAGCACTGCTTATGGAAACAAGGGGCAACAAAGTGGATACCAAAGCACTTCATCAGGGCGTCTATTATATTAAAATCAACCAAACAATTTCAAAATTCATCAAAATGTAACACGAAACATATACTCCAAACTTCTATTATCGATTCACAGATTTCCTTGGGCTATTTAAATCCAAGGAAATCTTAATACAACGCATATTTCGTTGGTCATTTTATATATAAACTCGTATTTCATCAATATCAACGGTAACACAAAATATGAACAAATTTACACGCTTCAATAAATGGGGCAGACGCATATGCCTCTTTCTTATCGGTTTCATGGCCCTTGGACAGCAAATCGCTGCGCAAACATTGCCTTATACCTTTAAAAACAGTTCGAGATATGCTGATAGCGATATATATATCGGTTTAGTGGGGAAGTTCCCCGGTATGGGCGATGTTTGGATGAATATGACCAGCAGTCAGTTACAAGCCATGTCGTACGCCAACAACACAGTACCTGGACCCGCTTGGGGCAACACCCCTGACGGTAAAAACAAATATGCCGCCATGTTTTTCAAACTGAGCGACATACCCAATAAGACCATCCAGATCCCACAGGGACTTTTCAGTTGTCGAATTATGATCTCTTTCAAATCGCCACTGTACATTTATTTCCATCAAGCGGGTGGATACGCAGGAGCTGACCTGCAAAACCCCAACGATCCTAACGACGGTATTCGCTGGGAATTGGTGGAGTTGACTTGGGGCAACGCAGGCCTATGGACCAACACCACTCGTGTAGATTCATACCAATATCCTATGGGCTTGGAAGTGACGGGCTATACTGGAGGCATCAGCGGCTCTTACGCTTCGTCTTACAATGCAAGAGTAAATGATGGTTCAGCACCCAACGTGAATAAGAAGATTGGTGAAATCGTTTCGCACCAAACCATCCTCAACTCTTGGACCACGAAAGTAGAAACACCTTTCTATGGATGCAAGGTAAAAAAGACGCATTCGATGGATAATGAACCGATTATAGAGCAAGCATCAAAAATCCCTGATTTCAAAGCCAATGGTGCCTACAAGAATTATTTCGACGCCTATATCAACGACATTTGGTCGACTTACAGAACCAAAGATTTGTTACTTAATATTGGTGACCGAGGCACTTGGAAAGGTAGAGTCACTGGCGATCGTTTCGATTTTTACGACCCTGCCGACAATTCGCAAGCGACCATTTACTGGAAACCTAGCACCCAAGACGCCATAGAAGGCGCTGGAGCATTGGCTACCACTTATGCTACGGCCCCAAGTGTCAAATACGATGAAGATTTGATGATTCAGGCGCAAGTTTGTGCGGCCATCAACCGTCATGCTATTTATACCAATGCAGCTGCTGGTGAGGTGCAGTACAATCATGATCCTACACGATTCTTTAAAATTGCCCCTTTCAATCAATATGTAAATTTCTTCCACAGTACTGATGTGAGTTATCAATCACAAACTTACGCTTTTGCTTATGACGACGTGGGTGATCAGTCTTCGACCATTCAATGTACCTTTCCTACCAAAGTAACAGTAGTGATCGGTGGCTATGGAGAAGTAACCCCTACTCCCATTACCATTCCTGCCAAAATAGAAGCAGAAACATATACCGACATGTCGGGCGTACAGACAGAACCAACCAACGATGGCGGTACTGGGTTAAATGTAGGATATATCGACATGAACGATTGGATGGAATATAAAATAATTGTTCCGGAGGAAAGAGAATATAACCTAAAATTGAGAGTTGCTAGTAAAGATGGAGATGGGCTGTTGAAAATAATCAAAGGAATTGCTGACACAGTGCAAGTGACAATTCCTAAAACAGGTGATTGGCAAGTATGGTCCACACAGAACACTACAATCAATCTGACGAAAGGACAAAAAACAATCAGACTTTTGGCGGCAAAAGGTGGCTTCAATCTCAATTGGATCGAATTCGAAAACTCCACCTTAACCAATCTTGAGGAATCACTCCATAGTACTTCGACATTAAGTATATTTCCTTCCCCTACCAAAAACGAACTTCATTTAAACAGAGCTTCCGAAAACTCGATTGTAACGATCTGGAATCTGACGGGTGTGAAGTTGCTTGAAACGCAAAGCACCATAGTAGACGTCTCCTCATTTCAGAGCGGTGTTTATTTAGTGAAATGCGAAAATCAAACAGGCAAGTTTATTAAAGAATAAATTCAAACAAAATAATTCGATGACGATGAAATATAATTCGATTATCAGAAAAATAGTTCCGCTATTAAGCGGGGCTATTTTCATGCTGAATGCGGTGCAACTCTCTGGCCAAGATCTGAATTTAAAGATCATGTCTTTTAATATCCAACAGCCTTATGGCACCAATTGGGATGCTCGAAAAGCCAAGGCTGCTTCCATCTTTAAAAATGAAACGCCGGATATAATTGGAACACAAGAAGCCGTCAACTATCAACGAGATTATTTAAATACTGAAACAGGTTATGCCTGGTTTGGGACAGGAAGAGATGGAGGCGATGCTGGCGAAGGTTCTTGGATCTTTTACAAATCAGATAAATACACCTTGGATGCCGCTAATTCCGGCAATTTCTGGTTATCCAACACGCCAACAGTGCCTTCTCGTTTTGGCGGTGATTATAACCGAATCTGCACTTTTGTGAGGTTGGTGGATAAAACCTCTGGACAAGGTTTTTATCTTTTCAATGCACATTTTCCCACACCCGACCTAGCTAATGAACGATTACTAAGTATGAAAATGCTGATGGATCGCGTTTCAAAAAGAGCCATACAAACGGATCCATTCTATGTCACAGGCGATTTCAACTCTAATGAACAAGATGCGGTGACAATATGGATGAAATCTGGAGCTGATAATCCCTTAAAATGCAGAGATACTTACCGAGACATCGATCCAACTGGCAGTGTGACCACTGGTTTTGGAACCAAGTATGATTATATCTATTGTCCAAATTCAACAAAATATAGTACGCAATCTTCCAAAGTAATCACTACGCCAGCTGATGCCTCAGATCACATGCCAATCATGGCCACGTTAAAGTATGCAAGTGTCGTTACCCCTCCCGCACCAGTTGCCATCCCAGGCAAAGTAGAAGCTGAGGCATTTAGCAATATGTCGGGCGTACAGACAGAACCGACTACAGATGCCGATGGTGGCTCTAATGTAGGCTTTATCGAAACCAACGACTGGATGGAATACGACATCAACGTGACTAAAACCGCGAATTATGATTTCAATTTCCGTACCGCCAGTGCGAATGCGGGAGGTAGTTTGATTGTACTTCTTGATGGAAAAACAGTAACAGACCCCATAGTATTGCCTATTACCAACGGATGGCAAACGTGGGGCAATACAATTCGCAAAAGTATTCCCTTGACCAAAGGGACACATAAATTGAAATTACAAGTTGCAAATGGTGGCTTCAATATCAATTATGTGAATGTTACCGAAACTATAGTGGGCGGTAGTTTAGGCTACTTACATGCTGATGGTAAAAACATTGTGAACAACAACGGTAACTTCCAAATCAAGGCTATCAATATCGGTAACTACATGATCCAAGAAGGCTATATGCTCAATCTAGGTGGTGGTTATCAGTATATCATTAAACAAAAAATAGCCGATGTAGTAGGTAGCACCAATATGGAGCAGTTTTATGACAGCTATAAAACCAACTTCTTGACCAAAGCAGATATTGACAGTATTGCAAAATGGGGCTTCAATAGTATTCGTTTGCCAATGCACTACAATTTGTTTACTGAATTGGGCAAGCCAAATGTGTTTATTGAAAAAGGTTTTATGATGGTAGATCAAATTATCTCATGGTGCAAAGCCAACAATATTTATGTGATTTTGGACTTGCATGCCACACCAGGCGGACAAAACAAAGGCGATATCAGTGATTATATTGATGGACAGTCGTCTCTTTGGGAAGATGCCTCAGGAAGTACCTATACCAGTGCTCAAAATCGTGCCCAAACCATTGCTCTTTGGAAAGAATTTGCAAGACGTTACGCTAACGAACCAACCGTGGGTGGGTACGATTTGATCAATGAAACCAATTGGACTTTGGCGAACAATAATCAACTATTGGCCAATTTGATGCAAGACATCACCACCGCCATTCGCACGGTAGACAATAATCATATCGTATTCATAGAAGGAAACAGTTATGCCAACGATTACAATGGCCTCACTCCTAAGTGGGACAACAACATGGCGTATAGCTTCCACAAATATTGGAACGATGTGACCGATGCCTCGCTCAATTTCGTGTTCCAAATACGTGATGGACAAAACGTACCGATCTGGATGGGCGAGTTTGGTGAGAATTCCAACCATTGGATTGGAGAAACCGTTGAGCTCATGAACAAATACAACATTGGCTGGGCAATATGGCCCTACAAAAAGATGGGAAGTGTGTCAGGAGCCGTCGCTTTCAAAGAACCAAACAATTGGGCGGCGTTGGCCAGTTACATTAAAGGTGAAGGTGCAAAACCTTCTGCTACTATAGGTCAAGCGATCTTAAACGAAATGGTCGAAAACGTAAAACTGAGCAATTGCAGCATCAACAAGGGTTATTTGTTTGCATTATTTCCAGATTATGTAAACGCCACCAAACCTTTTGAATCCATTAACTTACCAGCTATACTGCCAGCGGCACATTATGATGAAGGTAAAAATGGCGTGGCCTATAGCGATGTCGTTTTCAGAACCACGCAATATGGTGCAGCAGGTGGCGACTACACCGCTTGGAATACAGGTTGGTACTTAAGAAATGACGGCGTTGACATCCAATATTCGAATGCCGAAAAAGCCCCTATCGTAGCTTGGGCAGAAGCAAATGAATGGATGAACTACACAGTGAACGTTTCGGCTACTACTAACTATATGGTAAAGGCAAGAGTAGCTGGTTTCGGCGGTAAATTATCATTGTCAGTTGACGGCACCACAGTCATCGACAAAGCAACCGTGACCTCCACTGGCGATTGGGACACTTGGCAAACCGTTGATTTGGGAGGCATTAACCTTTCATCGGGCAAACACACCATCAAGGCGACCATTAGTACCGCAGGCTACAATCTCAATTATTTTCAATTCGTAGACCCATTGACCACTACTGATGATGTGCTTATGACGAACGAGCTTTCCTTCGCAACGATCTTTCATGATCAAACAAGCTTTAGCGTCCATACAGAAACCAGCATGCCATTAAGCATTAAGGCTACAGACAGCAAAGGCATGGAGGTGTTTCATTCACAGGCGTACGTTACCAACGAAGCTATCAACTTTGGCAGCAGCCTAGCACCTGGTACCTATTTCGTTCATTTGCAGTATCAAAATACCATAAAGACGATCAAACTCGTGAAAATATAAACCCAGATTAAGCATTAGACTTTGTAGCGAGACGAAATGATAGGAAAAAGTCATGAGACACGGAGTTTTTCTGAATGAAAAGCTAGTAATGCTAGCTTGAATGAAGAAAAACGAGTATCGAAATGAATTTGAGGTAGCTTTTTGTCGCAGTAAATTTCTAATGATTATTCTGGGTTTAATTAACAGATCAACCCTCTTATCAGTAAGGGCTTAGGGATTCACTCCTAAGCCCTTTATTTTTCAATCAACCTAGATCTGTTACTAAATGCTTATACTTTATACTCTTATAGCCACATCTTACTTATCAAACAAACGCTATTATTTTCAAGCGATTACGAGAAGATCGAGCTTGATTTTGATCTACAAGATGCTTCGTATGCATACCCTACCCAAGTCCCATCGGGACGACATATTGGTAGAAACACATGGTAGAAACAGAATGAGTCACGCTAGTGACGACATAGTGATGGTCGTGAAAAAACGATACACTGAAAAATTCCAAAATAAAAACTATTCCGTTGCTACGCAACTTGTTTTTGGGCTGAGACGGTTTCTACCAATATGTCCCTACAGGACTTGCTCCTTCCTTAATCTCCAACAGAAAATGAGACGCTTCTTCGGTACAACAACCATGGCGAACCACAGACCATATTGAAGCTATTTTCACAAATACCCCTTAGCTTCTAAACTTTTTCACGATTTTTTGAATTATCTTGGTTGTATGAAGCTTGCGATTAAAAACATGGTTTGTAACCGCTGTATTATGGTGGTGAATGACATTTTCGAAAAACATGGCATCAAGCCGCAGCAAACGACTTTGGGAGAAGTAACGCTCGATACCCCCCTTAGTCCTCAAGACCTCAAAGCCATAGATCACGACCTCGAAGCAGTAGGTTTTCAACGCATAGACGACAAGAAAACACAACTCATAGAAAGACTCAAAAACTTCATCATCCAAAAGATCCACCACAGCGAATACCTCGATCTCAAATTCAACTGGTCATCCGTACTTTCTGAAGAACTGCACTACGACTACAACTATCTGAGTAGCCTCTTTTCTTCAGAAGAAGGCATTACTTTAGAACACTATATCATTCATCAAAAAATAGAGCGTGCCAAAGAGCTCTTGTGCTACGATGAACTCAATATGAACGAGATTTCTGATAGATTGGGCTACAGCAGCGTGCAACACCTCTCCACCCAATTCAAAAAAGTAACCGGCCTCACACCAAGCACCTTCAAGAAATCAATCGCCACTGAAAACGCAAGAAAAACACTGGATAGTATTTAGTCAAAGTAGCACAAACAAACGCATACTGGCTTGCCTTGCTACCAGCTCTATAAGTACTTACCGTCTTTAAAATTGGAGTTCGTAGTGATCCTTTCATCTGGGCAAATGTAAAAATTTACCCCAAAAATCTTCTAAACTAAGCAGATCTGATACTATATGACAACTTGCCTTCAATTTTAATTAATTTAAAGGAGGCAAAATTGGGTAATCATGTATATTTGCAGATTAATTAAGTAATTAATAATGTACAGTGAATCCTACATGAATAGAATGTGGAACTACGTAATCCAATTCTACTTATTTATGATTCATAATTAATTCATCAATGATGGGAAAAGAAATGACGCTGGACGTATTGTCTAGCATAAAAGGAGCAAAAGCATCTAAAGTTGTAGATGATTTATTTGAAGTAATCAAAACTGGGCAGATATCTGACAATCAGACTGATGAATACCAACTAATAGCTTCTATGGCAGTAGATGTAGAAGATTTACGTGCTGACGAGCCTATTCAAAGTCCTGCCAAGGAACGTGAGTTGATTATCGAAAATTTCCCAAAAGAAAAAAACGGTTTTTTGGTCGTTTCTAAAGTTATAGAAGAGTAAATTATGGAGTCGCAAATAAAAGCATTACACCAAAAACTGGTGAATAAAGAGTTGACCTGTACCCAAGTGGTCAAAGAAAAGTTAGCTGAACTCAACAAAAACCTTCATCACAGCGCTAATTATGTGTTAGAAGAGTCCGCATTAGCTTTGGCGAAAAAAGTAGATGATAAAATAGCAAATGGCGAAAAAATAAACCTGTTGGAAGGTATTCCTTTTGGCATCAAAGACGTGTATTTGTTACAAGGCACCTACAGCTCTGCGAGTTCATATTTTTTAAGAAAATATAAAAGTCCATATACAGCTACAGCCATTCAAAAACTATTAGATGCGGGAGCAATCCCACTGGTAAAAGAGAACTGCGATAGTTTTGGCCATGGTAGCTCAAGTGAAAACACAGTATTCGGAGCCGTTACCAATGCTCACGACACGAGCTTAGTAGCAGGTGGTTCTAGTGGCGGAAGTGCCGTGAATGTTGCCAAAGACTATACCATATTTTCAATCGGTGGCGACACCGGAGGTTCTATTCGTCAGCCTGCGGGCTACAACAAAGTATTTGGCTTAAAACCAACGTATGGCAAAATCTCTAGGTATGGGCTCATGGCTTATGCATCATCTACAGATTGTGTAGGCCCTATTGCAAAGAGTTTAGAAGACATTCAAATTGTATTGAATGTAATGAGCGGAAAAGACTGGAGAGACCAAACTTCTTTCGACTCAGAAAAAGTAAGCGATGAGGCCCTTAACAGCACTTTACCAAAAGGCACTAAAATAGGTTATTACAAAACCTTCATTGATACAGAAGCTTTAAATGCAGACATCAAAGCAGAATTCAAAGCTACTTTGGCAAAGCTGGAAGCAGAAGGCATGCAAATCGTTCCACTAGATTTTTTAGATGCAAATGTATTGGTAAGTACCTATTATGCTTTAGCAATGGCAGAAACGGCTTCCAATTTAGCACGTTTAGATGGGACAAATTACGGAGTAAGAACAGAAGGTGAAAACCTAAAAGACACTTACTCGATCACCCGTTCTGAGAATTTCACAGAAGAAACCAAGCGCAGAATCGTCGGAGGCAATCAAGTATTGTCACAAGGACATTCTGAAGAAATATATCTAAAAGCGCAGCAACTAAGGAACAAAATCAGTGCTCAATTTGCGGAAGACTTCAAAAACGTTTCGGTGATCATATCACCCGTTACGCCAAACAAAGTACCTAAAATTGGTACCAACTTAAAAGACCCTATGACCATGTATCTCTCTGATGCCTATACCGTTGGTTTCAGTTTGGGAGGAGTCCCAACATTAACGGTACCTCTAGGTACAGAGGTAGGTTTGCAATTGACAGCAGCTAAAAAACAAGAAGCAACTTTATTTACGTGTGCAAACACACTAGCGAAATTGAAATAATGGATAGAGAACAATTAACATCAGCAATTGAAGCACTTGGACTTGAAATGGTTATTGGCCTTGAAACGCACATCAGGCTCAATACCGCATCTAAACTGTTTTGTGCTTGTCCTAATCAAGAAATAGATACACCAAACACCAACATCTGCTCGGTTTGTACAGGTCAAATGGGTGTGCTGCCTTCGATCAATAAAGAAGCGATTCGTAAAGCCATTATCTTTGGTAAAGCGATTCAATCATCAATGAAAAACTCGGTGATTTCTTGGGACAGGAAACATTATGAATACCCTGACCAAGCTAAAAACTTTCAGTTGACACAGTTTAAGAGCCCAATTATTCCTGACGGAACCATTTCTTGTTATAGAGAAGATGGAACTGTCTTTAGTGTGGAATTGGAGCAAACGCACCTGGAAGAAGATGCCGCAAAATTGATGCACGAGAAAAACGTGACCTTGGTCGATTTCAATAAAAGTGGGGTACCTCTGATAGAAGTAGTTACAAAACCTTGTATCAGCAATATTAAGGATGCGGCAACCTACGCCCAATATTTGCAGCGGACGGTGCAAAACCTTAAAATTTCTGAGGCCAATCTAGAAAAAGGCGAGTTTAAGTCAGACGTTTCTGTATCGCTTCGCAAAAAAGGGAGCAAGGACTTAAACCCAAGGACAGAGATCAAGAACTTAAACTCCTTTAAGTTTATGGTTGATGCCATTGTGGAAGAAGTAACAAAACAGTTAGCCTATTACGAAGAACATAAAACCTTCCGCCCAGACCAGACAACAGTACTTTGGGATGCCGATTTGAAACAAACCAAAACCATGCGTAAGAAAGAGTTTGCGGCAGATTATCGTTATGCACACGAGCCCGACATTCCTTATGTAAACATCAAAAAAACGGTTGACAGCATTCAGATAGACCAAAGTCTATTGCCTTTTACCATAGAAACTGAACTGATACAGGGAGGCGTAAGGCCCGTTGATGCTAAATTCTTCACTTCAGACACGAAGCGTTCAAAAGTATACCTTACGATCAATAAAGAACTCAAAGACACGCTTTTCGTAACAAAAACTTTGTTGAACAATCTAAAACCAGAAGAATACGACATTGTAAATGTTTCGGCTTTAACGGTTATTTTTGGTTTATACAAAGCAGAAAAAATCACCGCAGTGCTGCTCTCGCATGCCATAGCAGAGTTATTGAAAGACAGTGCTTTTGACTACAAAACATACTTTGACCAAAACACCGTATCAGAAGAAAAACTAAATGCGGCCATAGACCAAGTGATCAATGACAATCCTTTGATTGTAGCTGAAATCAAAGCGGGAAATCAAGGGAAAGCTGGGCAATTAACAGCCAAAGTAATTGAAATTACAGGAAAGGGTGCGAACGGAAAAACCATTCGGGAAACCATCATTTCCAGATTAGCAGCTGGCTCGAACCTTGCCAATACAAATACCAAAACAGGGCCAAAAGTCAATGAACAAACGGGTGAAGTTTCAATGCCTGATGAAGAATTGAGACAGATACCCATCATCATCAAAGAAAATTACAGAACCCATAAAAACGATCAACTCTCAGAGGCAAACTTGGGCGAACAGATCACTGTTTCAGGCTGGGTATCTAGCATCAGAGATCATGGGGAACTGGTATTTATTGACCTTAGAGACTCTAGCTACCAAGTACTACAGGTACGCGTAAATGCCCAATCGGTAGACAACATCGATGATATTTCGAAGTTAAAACCCGAATCGGTGGTTATGGTAACGGGTACCTTGATCAAACGTGATGAAGCCGATTTTAATGCGACCATTAAAACAGGGACTTTTGAACTTGACACCCAAAAACTAGAAATCTTGAACTTGTCCAAAACGCTTCCTTTTGAAATAAAGAGGGCGAAAAACACGAGCGAAACGGTTCGCGCCAACTACAAATTCCTCGACCACAGAAGCGAAGAAACACGCAGAGCCATTATCAACAGACATAGGGTGTTAAAACTTTGTCGTGATTATTTGGACAACAATGGTTTCATAGAAATAGAGACCCCTATTTTAACTGCTGGTACCGAAGAAGGAGCACGAGAATTTATAGTGCCCAGTCGCAAGTATCACGGGGCGTTTTACACACTTCCTCAAGCCCCACAGCAATTCAAACAATTGCTCATGGTCGGAGGCTTTGAGCGCTACTTCCAAGTAGCTCGCTGCTTCCGTGACGAAGATTCTCGTGGAGACAGACAACCAGAGTTCACACAGCTTGATATGGAACTTGCCTATGTGAGCATGCAAGACATCATGAATCTAAACTCTGAATTGCTCTTAAAGGTCATCAACGAATTGTACGCGGGAAAATGGAGAGTGAAGCCATTTCAAATCATTACCTACAAAGATGCCATGGATAAATACGGTTGCGACCGCCCAGACCTGCGCTACGGACTTGAAATGCAGTATATTACAGAAATCGTAAAAGAATCCGACTTCCAGGTATTTAAAAAACCAATCAATGACGGGGGTATCGTAAAATGCATTAAAGTTGGTGCTGAATTGCAAAAACAAAGGCTATCTAGAGGGCAAATTGAAAGATTAACGACAATTGCCCAAGAAAATGGTTTGGGTGGTTTGGCCTATATTTTCGTAAACGAAAACGATTTGCAATCGCCGATTATCAAGTTCTTAGGCGAAGAAGTGGCCGCAAAAATCATCAAAGCAACCAATGCACAAGTAGGCGATGTGGTGTTTTTCTCAGCTGCAAATGCTGCCACAGCCAACAAAGCTTTGGATGCAGTGCGCCAAGAGTTGGCACAATTGCTCAACTTGATCGACCCAAAAGTTCTTTGCCCTGCGTGGGTGATTGATTTCCCTCAGTTTGAAATGACCGATGAAGGCAGATGGACCTTCTCTCACAATCCGTTTTCTATGCCTGCCGTTGCCGATTTAGACAAACACCTCAAAGGCGAAGACATCGGTAGTATCATCGCACAGCAGTACGATTTGGTGCTGAACGGATACGAAATTGGTGGCGGTTCAGTACGTGCACACAAGGCGGAAATACTAGAAGCGACCTATAGAAACATGGGCTACAACAAAGAAGAGATGATTCGTTCAGTGGGCACTATGTACCAGGCATTCCAGTACGGGGCACCTCCTCATGGTGGTATCGCTTGGGGTATTGACCGCCTATTGATGATTTTAGAACGCAAAGCCTCCATTCGTGAAGTAATGGCTTTCCCTAAAAATGGCTCTGGTGAAGACCTTCTATTTAAAGCCCCATCCATACTGCCAGACAAGAAAGTAAGAGAGCAAAATGTGATGGTGATTAAGAAGTAAGAAATACATCCATCTACTTTTTGGAGGAATATGTATATGAAAAAGGTCGGCAAGGTTACTCCTTCTCCGACCTTTTTTTGATGCCTGTAGATAGATCCTCTACCGAGGTCTGTGACTCATGCCTATATGACACAAAAAAAGAGCGGGTGATACCCAAGTACCACCCACTTCCTGCTTTTTCTCCTTTTAAAAACCTTGAATTTATGCCTCTGAACCCGTTTTTCCCAAAAACAGATAATTTACTACACGACCCCCTACTTTAACACACCACCACCTCTTGTAAAATAAAAATCAAACAGGTTTTTATATTTATATTTACTACAATATTGGGTCTTATCTTCCTTGACTGGAATTAAACTCAGTAATTCATTGAGATTAGTACTAGAGAATTTTTCTTCGTCTATATATGCTTTTTGAGTTTCAGTGATTGCATATTGGGTACAAAGTATCTTTTTCTTGTTATGTTCTAATTTTTGAATACTTTTTTCATTTCCCAAAACATTATTTATACAATAAAATACTCCCAAATCTCCAATCGATATAATGTATCCAACAAAATCAGGAGGATTTGCATTTCCTTTCATAAACCCAGGCCCCATCCATAGCAGTAAAAATTTAGATTTAGGCAAATACATACCCCAATAAAATACTTCATCATTATACACATAAATACACAGTGTATCATGAATCCTTTTTTCATAATAAAGTACATTTCCAAAACTATACCTTATACACCCAGACGAATCGCTTTTTACAGATACCTCCTTTTTTCTCATAGGAATCCCAAAAAGGTTTTCATAGCCAGAGCCAATATCCAAAACAAAATCATTTTTAGTGAAAAAAGGATTTTGTTTTCTTAAATACAAGTGTATTGATTCAAGTTTGGAACTATCATTCAATATTTGTCCATATAAATCAAGACTATGAACAAAACATATTCCCAATATTAAAATTAACCTATTTATATTTATTCCTATTCTTAAATCTCGTATTATACTGACCATTTTTATACATTTTATAACCATTATTTTTCAAGTTTACGTTTTTCTTTTGACCATTACCAACAAAATAGAAATAGCCTCTTTTAGCAACCCTCAAGCCTTTCCCTAAAGCACCATCAAAATACTTATTAGTAAGCCTTATGCCTGAATATTCGGTCGGAAAACCGTTATTTCTACCATACATTTTTTTATTAAAATTAAGAAATTCTCTTACTTTTACCTTACTATAAGTTGAGCCGTTATTAATAGTTCTTATAACCTTTCTATGACTTCGACCCATTTCATAA
>CAMFLX010000110.1 GCA_945957555.1 uncultured Cytophagales bacterium | reverse complement strand
TCACCAAAAAGACGCACATGTTTGGGTAAAGTAATGCATATTTTCACCGAAAAGACGCACATGTTTGGGTAAAGTAATGCATATTTTCACCAAAAAGATGCACATGTTTGGGTAAACAGAGCACTATTTTTTGAAAAAATAGTACTATTTTCAAGCCTTCCTCTTCTTATTTAACCGATACGATTTCATTAAAAGGGGTTTAATTGCTCTGGGTTTTGTAAAAAAAGCTTCTTTGAGATAGAATTTGGGGATCTTTTCATCGAATTTTTGATATATTTTTTGAGGATTAGGACTTTCTACATCATTTATAGATTTAAAGGCGGGCGAAATATATTTAAACCCAAAAATATATTTGCAGGGTACAGACCTAAATTTCTATGTTATAACACATTATAAGGGTTTTGTTTTTGTCCATTTAGTTTATATTCAGTTTTTGAGATTCTATATTCTTGGGGGAAAGGTCCGAGCCTATATTTTATAATGCCCAGTTTTGAAATTTTTCCCCAAACTCCTAAAATTGCAGCATAAACTCCTTTTAAATTATATGGCTAAATACATTGAAGACCAGATCGCCGAACTGAAGAAAAGAAAAAACGGTATCGTGAAAAATGCAGACAAATGGGTGAACATGCCCATAAAAGACGTCATTATTGACGCAATGATCAAAACCTTAGGGGATCTGGGCAAGTCGATCGAAGATAGCGTGCAAGAGTTGCAACAGCGCAGGGATCTTGCCCACAAAGAGATCGAAAACCAAAAGAAAACGCTTGACCAGATCGACAATTTCGCCTATGCCTTGCACGCCGACAGCAGCGAGAAGCTCAACGAGTACGGACTAAGCGCTCAGGCTCAAAAAGGGGGCGGAGGGGGCTCTAAAAGGTTGCCGATTCCTGCCAAGGTGGTCATTGAAAGCATCACTGACGACGACGACGGTGTTGGCTTCATTGTTCGACTTGGGAGCATTGACGATGTGGAGCACTTCGAAGTACAAAGAGGACAAAGCGAAGACCCCAAGGCTTTGGTATTGCCACCGCCATACCCCTTTCTACGAACGGTGAAAAAGCTCAAGTTTACCGACGATGACATAGAAAAAGGCCAAAGGTACTTCTACCGCGTACGTGCCATCAACCGCAGCGGCGCTGGCGAGTGGAGCGAAGCCCTCAGTAGGGTTCAGTAGGCAAAGGGGCTGTCCAAAAAGGGCAGCCTTTTTTTTTGGATCTCTATAGATCCTATTATAATTTATTGCCTACAAAGGCCATCCTCGAAACATTCGGGGATGATAGAAGAAAATCTTACAGCTCCTTTTTTGCAACCTTTGGTCAAAGGAAATTTCACAAATAAATGTTATGTTTGTACCACAGGATATCGTAACAAACTCCAAAGACATGATGAAGGTCGGCAACAAGATTCACAAGATCAGAGAACTCAAAAACATCACCGCCAAAGACATGGCCGACCGCCTAGACATGACGCTTTCGGGCTATCAGAGAATCGAACGCGACGAGGTGTCTATCAACATAGACCGCCTGCTCGAGATCTCTGGCATCTTTGAAATGAAACCTGAAGAGGTGCTGAGTTTTGATGAGAAAGTGGTTTTTAATAACTATCAAACCATGAATGGCAGTGCTGGTTTTGTATATGGCAACTTGAATACTTTTCCTGATGACCTAAAAAGACTTTATGAAGACAATATCAGGCTCCTTACCGAGCAGGTAAAGATGCAGCAGAAGATGATCGAGATGCTGGAGGAGAGGTTGAGGGGAAAATAGAATTAATTTTCTTCTTCCTTATATATCTCGCTAAACCAAATTTTTCTATTAAACACCAAAGTTCATTAATAAGACTATTATACATTTGCCAATCTTCATCTAAATTAGTTTGTCCTGCCTTAGAAAAGGCTCTTTTTGCTATTTGCTGGTGGTTTTCTATATCTTCGAATTGAATCATATTATTTATTTTTATATGATTTATATATAATATTTCAAATAAAGTTTTAAGAACTTTTGAGTAAATATGTAAAACAATACTAAAATTCATTAAAATGCTAGAAGTATACACCTTAGAAAAACATCTTGAAAATCTAAGCAAAACGAATGAGGAGTACGAGATTCTAAATTCAATTTGGAAACTTAATAAGAAAAATCTTGGAAGTGCATTGACAACAGTTCAAGTTACTTTCCCCCACTATAGCCTTCACGACAGTAGTCATTCAAATACGATATTAAGAAATATAGAGAGTTTCCTCGGCGAAGAAAGAATCAAGACACTTTCTCCGACCGATACTTGGATGTTGATCATGGCTGCGTATACTCATGATCTAGGCATGATTGTATTTTACAATACTTTAGAAAAGAAATGGAATGAAGCGGAATTTAAAGATTTTTTAGAAGAGGTAAAGGAGTATACTGACCCGGATTTGGCAAAATCAGCAGTAATCATATTACAATTGACAAATAACGAACCAAACCCTGAGTTGGACTTTAACTTCCCATTGAAAGTCCGTACGGCAATAACGCTTCTTTCTGCTGAGTATTTCAGAAGAACACACTATTACAGGAGCAATGATGTATTAAAGGGAATGGATGAAAATTTTACCAATATTTTATCCAATTTTTATGCTGACCAAATCCCTAATCGGTTTCTTGAAGTACTTGGTAAGATTGCAGAAGCGCATGGATCTAAATATGAATACATCTTCGATAAATTGGAATTCCAAGCAAATGGCATTGCAAATGATAAGATGCACCCAAGATTTGTAGCTTGTATGTTGCGACTAGGAGATCTCTTAGACATTGATGACAAACGTTTTAATAAGTTTCAAGAGAATATTTTTGGAGACAAACTTCCAACATCTTCTGAAATCCACAAAAAAAAACATGCCGCTACCGAACATTTGAATATCAGCCCTCTTGGTATAGAAGCCACGGTCGATTGTAAAGGCAATGACCGAGTTTATAGAATCGCAAGAGAATGGTTCGATTGGCTTGAGGAAGAGATAAAAAATCAAAATTTAAAATGGCATAAAATCGCTCCTAAGAATTTAGGAGGCAACGCTCCTATTCTTTCTAAAGAAAAAATTTTAGTGCTTTCGAATGGCAAAGAACCCAAAAAGGGTTTTATGAATCTTCGTTTTGACATAACCCCTAGTAAAGTTTTTGGAATTTTGGAAGGAAAGGCATTATATAGTGACCCCGAGTTTGTATTTCTACGTGAGTTAATTCAAAATGCCAAAGATGCTAGTAATATTCAACTTTGGATTGATATTCAAAAAGGTTATTATGATAATTTCATAAAGGATAATCTTATCAATAGATATCCAAATATTAATTTTTTAAATAAAAATCATCAACAAATTTTAGAAGCTATTAAATTCCCTGAAGACATACCTTTGGCAATTTATGAGAATTATCCAATCAATCTCAATTTAAAGTGGTCTAATGCATCTAAAGATTTTTTAATTATTGAGGTGATTGATAAAGGAACTGGTATATCTGAAAAAAACATCATACGAATGATTGGAAATGTGGGTGAAAGTCGAAAGCAAGATCTAGAACATAACAAATTTAAAGAAACGATGCCTTTTTGGCTAAAACCCACAGGTGCATTTGGATTGGGTCTACAATCCGTTTTTTTAATCGTAAAAGAATTTGATATTTATACACAAGCTGATGGTGAAAGCGCAATAAAACTTAGTTTGAGGTCTGCCAAAAATAGAGAATATTGTTCCTTAGAAATTCTTGATAGCCCTCAACAAAGGGGCAGTAGGGTTGAAATAAAAATTCCCAAAAATCAATTAGAACAAATATATGGATATAGTAATTTTAACATGGATGTAATTGCCTCTTTCGATGCATTTTTAAACGATAGAGAAGAGTTATACTTAAAAAAAATAATAAACTATATACATGAAAATCTATTAAGTATGCCAAACCTAACTCTTGAAACTCCATATGAAACAATCCTAGATAACCATATTGATTATGAAAATGAGCATGTATCAGTATTTCACGATCAGGATATACAGATAAAAATGGACAAAACAATTGACTTTGAAAATACTGAGGAATTTGTTTTTGAAATCACAGAAAGTCGAATTATTGGATCACGAATAAATTTGAATTTCATCCAATCTTTTGATCTGATCAATTTTCACTATTCGAATCCAGAATTTGAAAAGATAATTTTTGTCAGGAATATGCATGTGCCTGATACCAAAAGTTATGCAACATCATTTGGATTAATGTATTGTGCAATTAGTATTAATTTGCTCGATCCTGATTCAGACAAAATGCTAAACATTGCACGGAACAAATTATTAGCAGAGTATTATAGAGAAATAAGAAATAACATAAGAAATGAATTATTGCCTATTATTATCATTGACATTTTAAAGATAGTCTCTGAAGAATTTTTTAAACTTGTAAAAAGTGATGACAAGGCAAAAATGTCAATATTATATTTTAATGCTCTATTAACTGCGAAAACATTCCGCTTAGATATTGCAAACAAAAATGAATCAATTTTAAAGTCCCTTAAAATCCCTTCTAAGATTATTCTGAATAAAGAAAAGAAACAGATGAATGCTTTAGAATTTTTCAATATTAATAAAGTTGCAGTTGTTTCTTTCAAAAATATAGGAATAAGAATAAATGCAAATATGAGTGATTATGAGAGCCTCAAAACAAAATGGGTTAAAAGTAATAATGATTTAGGGGAAAAAGTTGATGCAATATTAATATCAGAACGCTACTTAGAAGATTACTTTTGGAATGATGGATTAAAAGTTACTGAAATATTAATATCATCAGACGTTAAGGACATTAAATACTTACACAGAATAGCCATACTAGAAAAAACCAATGACCAATTCCCTTTTGTGATGATCTCAAATAAGGATATTGGTTTTGAGTTAAAGGAGTTAATCGGATTCGGACGCTCTGATGAACGAAGAAAAATTTTACCTCTTAAAGAGTATTCAATTCTAGCTACAAAAAATGTCTATATAAGTGGTTTTGAATATTTTAACGATTATACTCACCATGGAATACTTTCTCCATTTAAATCGGATAATGAGGCTGAGAACATAAAGAAAGACTTAGAAGCTCAAATAAATGAAGCCAAAGTCAGCAAAAACACTTCCTCTCTTGAGAATTTAATTTTCAAAAAATATATTGACGATCTAATACCAATTAATATGATTAACTGGACAATCAGTAATTCTTCCTTTAAACAGGATGGAACATTAACACCTCAAGAAATCAAAAATGGTTATGCAAAACTTATTGCAGACTATTTAGTAATGGTGGATACTAATAATATTTTTTCAACAGTTAGGGCTTAAGGAAGCTCAAGTGTTTATGGTCTATTGTGATGACAAACTGTAAGCTGAGGGTATTTATGCCTAATAAAGGTGGTTTGTGAAATAAGGCAACATCAAAATAGAGAGTCTTGGTATTGATGCTCTCTAAACTGAGCATCAATGAGGAACTTATCCCGATTTTCTCGGTGGTCTCTATCAATATGCTTTTCGATTTAATCCGCAATTTTGTGCCCACATGACGACATATAAAGGCTATTCATATTTGTGGTGGTTCTTCTTATATTATTTAAAAATAAATTTATATTTGCTCTAAAGTAAAATATAAACTTTAAATCATGGAAAACATCTTAAGTTTTTGGTGGGTATTAGTCCTAATTATTTTAGTCGTCATGTACAAATTTGTACTTCGTTTTATCTTCGGTATGGTCATAGTGCCTGAGGATAAAATCGGTTTGGTCACAAAAACATTCGTTCTTTTTGGAGAAAACAAGGAATTGCCTGACGGTCGCATCATAGCCACCAAGGGAGAGGCTGGTTATCAGGCTAAAACATTGGCACCAGGGGTGTATTTTGGCATGTGGGTATGGCAGTATGAGGTCACTATGGAAAACTTTACGATCATCCCTGAGGGAAAGATCGGTTTGGTGATGGCTAAAGACGGCGGCGAGATTCCTACGGGTAACATCTTGGCACAACGTGTGGATTGTGATAATTTTCAGGATGCTGAAAAGTTTCTTTCCAACGGTGGCCAAAAGGGTCGTCAAACAGCATACATTACTTCGGGTTCTTACAGGATCAATACCTTTCTGTTTCAACTCACAGAAGCTGATATGGTTAAAATCGGCGAAAGTAAGGTGGGTATTGTAACTACTCTTGATGGTTTGCCTATAGAGGCAGGACAAATAGCAGGTAGACATGTTGAAGGACACAATAACTTTCAGGATTTTGATGCCTTTATTAAAAAGGGTGGTAACAGAGGCTTGCAACCACAGGTGATCTTGGCGGGTTCGTACAACATCAACCCATGGGCGGTGCAGATTGAAGAAACTTATATGACGGAGATTCCTATTGGTTATGTAGGGGTAGTGATCTCATTTATCGGACAGGAGGGGCAAGACCTGACAGGTGACGACTTTAAGCATGGTAATATTGTAGAAAAAGGCTTTAAAGGTGTTTGGCTCGAGCCACTAGGGCCAGGTAAATACCCTATCAATAAATATATTATGAAAGTAGAGCAGGTGCCTACTACCAATCTGGTACTCAACTGGGCCAGCGCACGTAGTGAGGCACATAATTTGGACAAACATCTCTCCACGATAACGGTACGGTCTAAGGACGGTTTCCCTTTTAACTTAGATGTTTCACAGATCATACACGTGCCTACTACCGAGGCACCAAAGGTAATCGCAAGATTTGGAAACATGGTAAACTTGGTTTCGCAGGTATTGGAGCCGACCATTGGCAACTATTTCCGTAACTCGGCACAAGACAGTGATGTGATCGCTTTCCTAAGCACTCGTAAGGAAAGACAGGAGTCTGCGAAGTCGCATATCAAAAAAGTATTGGACGAATACAACGTAAATGCGGTGGATACACTGATCGGGGATATCGTACCTCCAGAGTCTTTGATGAGAACACTTACAGAACGTAAGATTGCCGAAGAACAAAAGGTAACTTACGATACCCAAAAGGAAGCGCAAGAGACGCGCCAGGGGATGGAGAAGGAAACGGCCATCGCAGATATGCAAAAGGACATCGTGAAGGCGCAACAAAGTGTGGAAATCGCTGAGCGTACTGCCAATGCAACCGTGAAAAAATCTGAAGGAGATGCCTCAAGTGTGAAACTTGCAGTAAGTGCTGAGGCGGAGGCTACTAAGTTAAGGGCACATGCCGAAGCTGAAGCGACCAAGGCGAGAGCTGTGGCGGAGTCGGAGGCCATCAAGTTAAAAGCAGCCGCACAGGCAGAGCAGATTTCCCTAGTAGGTGCTGCTGAAGCTGGTAAAATTCTAGCTATAGGTAAATCTACCGCCGAAGCTTACGAGTTGGCGGTTAAGGCTTTGGGTGGAGAGAACTTTACCAAGTTCAAAATCACAGAAGAGCTGTCTAAAGGTAACATTAAGTTGATCCCGGAAGTATTGATCGGAGGTGGCGCCAATGGTGGTACTGCCATGGATGGTCTCTTGGGCTTGAAACTCATGGAACTGATAGATCCAAACAAAGATCAAACACCTAAGAAGTCTTAAAAGCTACTATAAATCATAGTTTCAAAGCGCCTCATTCTGTACAGAATGAGGTGCTTTTGTTTTTATGAAGAAAGCTTTGAAATGAAGCTATACATAATACAGATACTAACAAGCGCAATAAATACTTTGAGAAGAATAGATAGCGAACAAACGATAAGCTTAGTTTTAGGGGGTATTTTCCAGTTGTTAAATAACATGTCTAAAGGTTTTAAATCATACTCGATTATTTTTAGAGTGGCCAATCTTGTAAAAGGAGATTTTATGATTTTGGGTATTGGCGCATGTAAAGACCTATAACTTTTAAAAAGGGTTGCACGCCTAAGGAGAAATATTTTATGAATTACGAGAGATAATAAGGTTATTGGTGCTTTATCATGCTTCTGAGGCCTCAACGTTATTAATATTTGTAATAGTTGAATATTTTTTGTGATTCAGGTTTTTATGGTTACCTTTAATCTATACTTGCATGATACTCAATAATATAAAATTCTATTAGAGTTATAGGTAAGCGTTTGCTTGGAATCAAATACTAGAATATTATAGATCCGAATTCTTAAGTGTGTTTATGTAATACTATAAAATATTTTAATGCTGACTGATTATGTTTAGAAATTTCATTATTCCGACACTTGTACATAGTAGTACCTTATTGATAGATCTGGTTTTGGCAATCTTTCTCATGTGTTCACTATACATCCGAGACAAAAAAATTCATCCGAGGCATTTTGTGCCCTATTTATTTAAATAGACGTAAGGGGCTTTTCTATTGAAATTTGACTACTTTATAGTATTGCTGATCAATCTGTTGAAAATGCTTGGGAGTCCTGTGTTTTATTGCCAAGATACATTTCGATAATTTTTTCGTAAGTTTGTGTTGATCATCACGTTCATTAAACTATGGTTAAGCAAACATATATAAGAGCACTCTTGCTCTTGTGCTCACTATTATCAATTCAGTATCAACTATCGGCACAGAAACTTAGCATTGCCGATTCTACAAGTCTCAGACGTTTGTGGCTTTCGTTGGATGGGCCTAATTGGCAGTATCCTGTGGGAACACCCAGTGGGCAAATGTGGTTTAAGGAACCTTCTGCAAGCTCGTATTGGCAGGGAGTTACAGTTGCCAACGGTAGTGTAACGAGTCTAGACTTGGCGAATTATATGGTACCCGCAAGTGGTATTGTACAATATGCGAAGATGAAACCACTCGCACAATTGACTGATTTGCAAATTAAATACAATACAAAGGTTAAGTATTTTCAAGCGGATTCAATTATCGCCTATTTGAGTGGCTTGACGAGTCTGAACTTCTCAAGCAATAATGCACAGGGTGTATTGCCAGGTAAGCTTTTCAGTAGTATGTCTAAGCTGACGTCCTTAAACCTGAGCAATAACCGATTGACAGATACTATCCCATACAATGCCATAGGGAATTCAGTCAATTTGATAGAGCTAAGATTGGGTGGTAATGAATTTGTGGGTGTATTTGATGCTTATGCGATTAACATGGGGGCCGCAATAACTTCTTCACCAAGTAAGTCTTTGGATGTGAGCCACAACAAGCTGACCAAAATTGTAAGTAGTCGTGCTTTTTCAAGTTCGTTACCTTTGATCCTCAATTTGAACAATAATCAGATCACTACTGAGGATGGCTTTGTGCAAAAATTGTATAGCAAGCCTGGTCTACTTAATGAACAGAGTAACGTTAACATAGATTTCAACCAATTGCCAAACTCAACTATAGCAAGTAGTCTGAGCTTTACCAATTCTTACTACCAAGGGCCTAATGGTTATACCACAGTAGTGCCTCAAGTTTTGGGCGCCAAGATCATCAGAGATGTTCCGAGTGCGGATATTACTGCCGATTTGAATGTAGCGACATTAGTAAAGGATGATTCCTATAGCGACAATACTTTAGCATATTACGTCAATGGTTTAGCATATTTTTCAGGAGAGATTTCATATTCAAAAAATGCCCAAGGTTTTGCCACGTTCACATTTAAGTCCTCGTTTTTGCAGAACTATTTGTCGTTAGCAGATTCAGTTTCTATTCTTCCTTATGTAACGGCAATGCCATCATCAGGACAACCGTACTATTCAGTTCAGTTTTCGCCGATAGTATTAAGGAGATTCGATAAACCTAAGTTTAGGTTAATGGGCAATAACCCCTTTATTTGTAAGAGCAGCGCAGATAAAAACTTTTACTACGGTATTGATGCATTGGGCGTTCAAGAAACCGATAACTGTACTGTACAAATTGCGCGTACTGATGTAACTAATGGCGTACGAACCAATACTGTTTTTGATTTGAGCACAGCACAGGTTACCACATTGTTGCGTGAAAAGCATATTGATCTTTCTTTGCTGGTTACTGGCGACTCTTTGATACTCAAGCTCAATAAGGTAGTGTTGAATGGTACTGCTGCTGTCACTAAAGATAGTAGCAACTATACTACGGTATCGTACCCCAATGCGAATAACAAGACACGGATAATCCCTCAGGCAAAATTTTATTGCAAGTCGGCTAATGATAAGTATTATGTGAAAATCGTGAACCCTCAATTGGGTGTAAATTATGATGTAACGAACTTGGATCGTTATAATTTGGCTTATATTTTCTTGGCGCCAGATACCTTGATGATCCAAAGTAATCCGATCTTTGGTGACCTAGATGGTAAATTTGAGTTAAAGGTGCTTGCGTCTGTCGGAAATGATTGCCAGACAGTTCTCTATAAAGATAGTATAGAGATCAGGAGTGGGAATGTTTCTTTACCGATACAGTACAAGTATACACCTCCCACTTGTTCGTCTGATGCACTTATCAGTTTGCCCGTAACTGATTCCTCTTATGTATATGTTCCTATGGTTTTAGAGACTGGGTTGTCAAAATATCAGAAGTTTGGGGATAAGTTGGGTGGAACAGTGGATATAACAGTCCCTATTTTTGAACTAGAGAGGGGGGCTTCGCTCAATCTATTAGTTAAAGACAAGTATTGTCTATCGACTAATGTACAATCAATTGCAGAAATTTCCTTTGATGATACTTTGAAGTTGAAAAAAGAAGATAGCCTTGCCGTCGTTAACTTTGTAGAACGTATTGGGAATCTGCCAAACCCGAACAATGATTATCTCTGGTACGGTAATGTTATTTACGACTTGGACGCGCAGACTTATTTGCCTTTAAATGCTTGGAAAAATTCGAGTGGAGGCTACTCCTTGGTAACAGTAGTATGCGGTAGGGTAGCTGGACTTTATCTAAATGGGGAATCGGCGCCTATCGGTGTAGATAAGCCTTTTAATTTGGCTTTTGATACTTTGTCGGAGCTAAGGAATCTGGATATTGCATACAATAAATTTATAGGTTCTTTTGATGCTCAAAAACCATTGAGCAGTTCCAAACTTAATATTGTAGACATCTCTCATAACAATTTTACAGATACCTCTTTTGTGAATTTCAAAGGTGCACTTTTGAAAGCCTCATCCTTTAGGGCCGTTAATAACAGGATGACATTTAAGTCGCTTTTAAATGTACACCCCGGGGGGGATGACAATAAAGTGATGCCTCAGCAGGCGAAGTACATGGATACGACCATTACGATTAATGAAGGAGACGATTTAGTGTTTTTGAATAAATTTCCCGATACTAAAGATGGAAAACTGAGCTACAAGTGGTACCAACTAGTAAACCAAGTACCACGGTTGGTTGCAACCACTAGGAATTTGAGATTGACTGCTGCGAAAAGAGACCAGTCGGGAACGTATAAGTGCGTAATACTACACCCAGATTTCCAAGCGAGACAACTTCGCCAGACTATTGGCTATACTACTGATAGTATAGAAATACAAGGTCTTTATATAAACGTGAGGATTTGCGATGCTTCGGCACAGGATTCGCTTGCTTTGGTGACGTTTTACGAAGGTCTTAAAGTAAAACCCAAATGGGATCTGAATAAACCTGTGAAGACTTGGGCGGGAGTGACTTTTGACTGTGCCAATGTAGTAGGGCTTAATTTGAAGAATCAGGGACTCGCAGGTACAGTGACGGGTTTAGATAACTTGTATTATCTTCAAAGAGTCGATTTGTCAAACAACGCTCTTGATTCTATAAGTTTTGCACTAGGCAATTTTAATTACGAAGTAATCAAAAGTATAAATTTGGCTCATAATAACATCACAGACTATAAAAACCAGAGTTTCGTGCCAAGATTTCAGGCAGGTGCTTTGGATACTTTAATCCTTGCACATAATAACTTTAAAGGTTCATTTAGCTTTGAAAACTTTGTACCTACCTATTTGGACTTGAGCAATAATAGGATGAAGAGCTTTGAAATGTATTACAATCCTTTTGCAGGTACGGAGAGGCTTGGGAACAAGAGGAGCAAATTGCAGAGCAATGAGCGTATCTTGTTTGAAGGTTTTTATGATTTTAAAACAAAGTATTTGAACATCAGTAATAACCAGCTAAGCAATAATAGCTTACAATTGGTAGATAGTTTAAAGTCTATCAAGCATTTGGATGTTTCTCGCAATCAATTATATGGGCCTTTTCCAAATCTGAAAGCATTTGTGGATTCCTTACAGTATCTAAATGCCTCTTACAATACGTTCTCTGGTGAACTCCCAGGTTTAGATTACTTGCCAAGGCTAGATACTTTGATCCTTGCCCATAATTATTTGTCAGGCTCAGTTAATACTTTGAACTCTTGGAAAGTACCTGGAAAGCCTCTGAAATATATTGATTTGGGAAATAACAGCTTCTTTGGTGCAGTATCGGATAGCTTTGCTCTCTTGCAGAACTTGCAATACTTGGCGTTAGATTCTAACGTGTACAACTTTGATGAAAGCCAACCTGGTCAAAAGATCTCTTATATTCCTAAGCTCTCAAAGCTAAAAGCTTTACATGTAGAAAATAACAGCCTAGATTTTGGGCATCTGAAGGGCTATGCAAGTTTGGGAAGTGCCCTCAGGTGGTTTCCTCAAGATTCTTTAATGGTAAATGCACCTGAGAGGGCGTTTGGGCAAGACTCTAGTTATAAATACGATGCAGGTATTGCCAATGAATCTGATCCGCTACAGAAGTACACTTGGTATAGGATTAAACTTGATGGTACCCAAGAACGATTGGCTAATGATTCTGCAAAGTTGATCTTGAATAAAGTACAGAAAAGCGATATTGGCTCATATTACGCGGTAGTAAGATACCCTTCATTGGGTACGGATTCTCTTATTACGCAAAGATTCTTTGTAAACGTGACGTATTGTAAACTCAATATTAAAGATTCCCTCGCGATGCTTCATTTGTATAGAAATACAAAAATGAAGATGCCTGCAAGTTTCAAAGCTTCTGATATCAGCACTTGGCCTGGTGTAAAGGTTGATTGTGAATATATCACAGAAATTAGGTTGCCAAATAAGAGCCTTACTGGGTTTCTTTCTGGGCTTGATAGTTTGGACTATTTAAATGTGCTGGATTTGTCAGATAACCAGATCAAAACCGCTAGTTTAGATTTGGGACAGTTCATCGGTAAATTGAGAGTTGTTAAGCTCAGAAACAATGGAATGTCTTTTATACAAGGCCTCAACATCAGTTTGCCTACCGATGTTAAAGATCTTGCAGATACCTTGGATATGAGTGGTAACAACCTACGGCTTTTGTATACCTATGGCGGTGTTTTGCCTAAGTTTATTGATATTTCTAAGGATAGCATTCAGTCTTTGGATATCCGAAAAGGATTAAGTTCGCCACATACTTTGGTATATCTTAACGCTTCACACAACTTGCTGACAGGTCAGTTGACTAATTCTTTAAACCAACTATTGGATACGATGATTACCAGTACCCAGCTTAAGCACCTGGATCTGTCATATAACGCCATTGAGGGAGGTTTTTCGCTTCCGAGGGTATTACCAAAGCTAGAATACTTAGACGTGTCTCATAATGCAATGTACTACATAGGTTTTGCTTCGAAGCTAAAATATTGCACAGCACTTAATTATTTAAATGTTGGTAATAATAAAATCTATGGAACTTTTAATGATACACTCACAAAATTGACACAACTTCAGTATTGTGCACTGGATTCTAATAATGTGGATAGTACTGAGTACAATTCAGGATTTACTTCATTACCGCTTTTACCATTGAATACAGGCTTGCAGCTCTATGTGCAAGACAATCACTTGGATTATATAGATTTGGAGCCATACACTGCTTTGTTCAATAAGAATCCTAACAAATATTATCCTCAGTATGACTCCGTAGATGTTGTAAGTACCTATAAGCCTGCTGTGGGAAGTGCCATTAGTTTGACAACTACATTGGCCGGTAGTAAAACCACTTATTCGTGGACTAAGTATAAAAAACCTCTAGGCTATTTAGATCTGAACATTGCTACATCTAAGGAAAATGTTTTGAAGTTTACCTTTACTTTAGCAGATACGGGTAAATACTCGGTGACGATAAACAATACAGATTTCCCTGGTCTTACCTTTTACAGACGCCCAATTACACTTTTACCTTGTGGAGTAGCGTATGTGATGAAGTATAAGTACAAGGCCTCACAGACGAGCTGTACTGGTCAAGATTCCTTGAGCTTCACTTTGGTGTATGGAGGAAACAATAGACCTGTTACAAACTACTATTCTTATTGGTATTTTAACAGTAATCAAATCAGCGGTGCATATAATAGCAAGATCCCATTGTTTGTAAGTGGAGCATACAATTATACAGTTAATGACAATGCTACTGGATGTGTGGTTATTTCTAGCGATACCTTGATCAATACCAAGGCTCATAATTCGCCATCTATTAACTTTACCGAAGCAGATTCGTCTCTACATTGTGCCAATATTTATCCTGTAGGGCAGGAGCCAAAATATCAGTGGTTTATTAACGGGCTGGCCATTGCCGGTGCTCATGCCAAGAGCCTAAGGGTTTATTATAATGGCAACTATCAATTGCTCACAAGTACCTCTGATAGTTGTACCGCCAACTCAAGAGAGATTTTAATTACAGAGTTCTCTAAAACTTTTGTAAGAGAAGAACACTCTCTGAACAGCAATGGTCAGGTGGTATTGTCTAGCGCTGGACAATTACAGATTTTCCCTAATCCTGCGAAAGACCAATTCACTTTGTTAGGACTGATTCCTGGTAGCATAGTGGTAATGCGCAATCTGCAAGGAGATATTTTATGGCAAAATACAGTATCGTCAAGTATATTGAGTGTACCTGCTGTAGATTTGCCAAAAGGATTATACTTGTTAAATATAACTTATCAGCATTCTAGCGAATGGAGAAAGGTTGTTCTTGAATAAAAAGGACTTACATTTTAATATGAAACGACAAAAGCTCTCATGCGAGAGCTTTTGTCGTTTTGAGCAGTACTGTAATACTAGCCTTTGTGAAATTTATTCTTTATATATTATGTCCTGGGTAAAAACCTAAAAGATCTTTATGCTCAAGTGCCTTGGCAAGATCTTTCATGAGATTTTGAAGGATCTCGTTATTTTTTGCAGAACAACGGATCAGCGAGACCCTATCGTTTATTTTTGCGAAACTGCCTATGATTTCAGCCTCAGTAGCCACTAGGGTGGCTGTTGTTTTGAAATATTGTTCACTCAATTGTCTCATGATGGCTTCAAGTTGTTGTACCCTTGGTAGGCGGTCCCTTCCGATCAAAAAGATATTTGCATAACAACCGTGATGAAGAAATATACCAGGTGAATTTGGGTCAACGAGAGGCGGTTGGATATGGAACTTGTCCCACACCCACGGAATGTCCTTATAAACTACCTTAAATTCCGAATGATAGGCCTCAAAAGCGAATCGTTCGCCATTGAGCAGGCGACCCGCTTCAAACCAATCCGTAAAAAGCAGTATGGAGTCATCGGCTACTTCCCAAACTTGTCGCTGCTCAAAAATACTGTTTGCGTGTAGCACAAGTGGGTCACACAAGAATGTGGCGAAAGCCCCTTTCCCTAGTTTTGCATGAATTTCTTGGCGTGATGGCATGCCTCTTTCTGAGCGATAAACACGCGTATGTGCCTGACTGGTAATAGCTGTTGTGGTTTCTTCATTGCAACTCAGGTCAATTTTAATGTGATCGCCTTCCACAAAACCTCCACCATAGTTGGAAAATACAATCTGCAGTGCGGTATCATTTTGAAGGGAAAATATTTTAAGAGGCCTTGAGATCTTTGCCTCAGTAAGTGTAGACTTGCCTTGTATGGATTTGACGCTAATTTGTGAAGTTACTTCCTGTGCAAGATACGTGTTGGTATGGCTCATGCGTTTTGTCGTAGTCAATTACTTATTTGGGATAATTGCCCCTTTTTATGTTACTATTTGGTCTCAACAATTCATTGGTGCAAGGGATATCGGTTCTACGGCCTCTAAAAAGGTAATTTGATGCTCCCAAAGTTTGATTCTGTCCGTCTTAAATTGTTGAGAAATATATTAATGAATTGTAAATTTAAATAATATCCACAAAAGTGGGATCAATTTATAGTTTATTTGAATTGGAAATCTATTTGTTTAAATAGTTGAATAATAATACCGTTCTTCCGTATGGGGTATTATAAACAAATTCAATTCATTATGAGTGTATATCAGCAATCGTGACAAGTTGTGTTCAAACAAAGAAATTGAAAAGACATTAGAATCGTGCAAGAAAAACAACCCAAGCTTGGATATCACTGGGGTATTGTTGTATGACGACTCTAAATTTATTCAATTGGTAGAAGGCGACTTGAAAACTCTATTAAGTCTATATGATAAAATTAAGTTAACCTGAATTCGGGATAAGGAATTGTTTATGAGCCGACGCACTGTGGGCGGTA
>CAMFLX010000109.1 GCA_945957555.1 uncultured Cytophagales bacterium | reverse complement strand
GAAAAAAATATTGCTGAGAAAATTAAAAACAAACTCAATGCTGACAACACATTCGGCAAGCCCATAGTTACCGAAATAAGCGAATTTGTAAAGTTCTTCCCAGCAGAAGACTATCATCAGAACTACTACAATCAGAACGGCCAACAGCCTTATTGTAAAATAGTGATTTCTCCTAAAGTGGGAAAGTTCTCTGAGAAATTTAAGCACCTTTTAAAATAAGGAAAAGTCAGAAAACACTTTCACAAATCATGAGTGACCGAATGGTTACGTTCGGTCACTCATAATTTAAAAACTATAGCCTATTTATACCCATATTGATATTTTTATAACTGAACTTATATTGTATATTTGATGTATCTGATCATGTTTCCAAACAAAATATTTCATGTTCGACATAGATAAATGGCAGGAGATTTATTATACACTATCTAAAAACAAATTAAGGACCTTACTCACAGCCTTTGGCGTATTTTGGGGCATATTTATGCTTGTATTATTACTTGGAGCAGGCAAAGGCCTCGAAAATGGAACAAAGGGAATGTTTGGAAACCTTGCCAAAAACAGTATCTGGATATGGGGAGGCAAAACATCTATCCCACACAATGGATTTAAGCCGGGCAGAGGGATCTCTTTCCTATTAGAAGATTATTATGACTTAAAAAGAGAGGTGCCTGAGCTCAATTTTGTAGCACCAGGATCCAGCCTCAGAGGTGATTTCACTGTAAATTACGGCACTAAAAATGGCGCGTTTGCTATTGGTGGAGATTTCCCTGACATATTCAAAATACGTGCTGTAAATGTTTTGGACGGCAGACTGATCAACATGCTAGATATTAATGAAAATCGCAAGGTTGCTCTTATTGGAACACGCGTAAAAGAACTTCTATTTGGCATAGCCAATCCCATTGGCGAATATATCAGCATCAAAGGAGTATTCTTTAAAGTTATCGGGGTTTTTGAACCTATCAATGCATCAGGAAATGGAGGAAGAGATGATTCCGAAAAAATCTTCATTCCACTTACCACCTTACAAAAAACGTACAACATCTTAAAAATTGGATCCTTTGCCATAAATCCAAAACCACAATTTGACGCAGAAATGGTAGAGCAGAAAGTAACGGATTTCCTTAAAAAGAAATATAACGTAGCACCTGAAGACAACAGTGCCATAGGCTCATGGAATTCAGGAAAAGAGGTTGCTAAATTTGAAGGATTATTTGCAGGAATTAACCTGTTCATCTGGATTGTCGGAGGCTTCACTATAGTTGCGGGAATAATAGGTGTTAGTAATATTATGCTCATTACCGTACAGGAACGAACTAAAGAAATTGGTATTAAAAAAGCTCTGGGTGCTACGCCACAGGTAATCATCTGGCAAATAGTCCTTGAAGCGATAGTCATTACCTTAACAGCTGGATATTTTGGACTCATAGCAGGGATTGGGGTCATAGAGGGGCTTAAAAAACTCATCGCATCAATGCCTACCCCACCCGCATTTTTCAACAATCCAGATGTAGACATATTCGTTGCAATATATGCAACCCTGCTTTTAGTCTTCACAGGTGCCTTAGCAGGTTTCATCCCAGCTCGTAAGGCAGCGATGATCAAACCTATTGAAGCACTGAGAAACGAATAGAGGAAGTATTAAGAGATTAAATATCACTATAAATGAAAAAAATTGCTGTCATATTTTTTGTAATCATCTGCATATGCGTTTTAGGCTACACAATCTATTTCCTTGTCGACAAAGCAACAACCAAACCTGTCGTTTATGAAACCATAACCCCGAAACGGGAGACTGTTATTCTTAAAACTGTGGCTACAGGTACTATTATCCCCCGACAAGAAGTAAATATCAAACCACAAGTGTCTGGGATCATTGATGAAATCTATGTAAGCCCTGGACAAATGGTAAAAAAAGGGCAGATCTTGGCTAAAATCAAAATCGTCCCTAACGTAATATCATTAAACAATGCAGAAAACAGTATAGCCAACTCAAAAATAAATCTTGAACAAGCTCAAAAAGAATACGACCGATATAAGGAACTGTTTGATGACAAAGCCGTTTCAGAACAAGAACTAACACGTCAACAATACGATCTCAACCTCAAAAAGGAAGCATACGCAACAGCACTTACCAACTACCAACTTGTGAAAGAGGGATCTTCAGGCAAGAATATGGGTACCAATATAGTACTAGCTACCATACCAGGAATGATACTTGACGTACCTGTAAAAAACGGCTTCTCTGTAATAGAAAGAAATAATTTCAATGAAGGTACCACGATCTGTATCATTGCCAACATGAATGAGTTGATCTTTGAAGGTAAAATAGATGAGAGCGAGGTTGGAAAAATAAAAGAAGGAATGGAAATGACATTTAAAATAGGAGCACTTGCTGATAAAAAATTCATTGGGGAACTTGAATTCATCTCACCTAAGGGTATTACAGAGGACGGATCTATAAAATTCGTTATCAAAGCAAAAGTTAAACTCCCCAAAGGAGAATTTCTGAGAGCCGGATATAGCGCCAATGCAGATCTTGTCTTAGACAAAAAAGAAAATATACTAACTATCAAAGAAGAAGTGATACAATACTCAAATGACAGTATTTATGTAGAGGTGCATAAAGGAAAACAAGTTTTTGAAAAACGACTCATCCAAACGGGTATTTCAGATGGAATCATTGTAGAGATAGTTGAAGGCATAAAAGAAGGGGAAGAAATTAAAGTACCTATAATTAAGCAAACGAAAGACACTTATAAGGACAAGCAAACAATAACCAAAACCAGAAAAGGACATTAAAACGTTTCTCAACGACCTAGCAAGGCAACGCATGGTCTTTTGTACATAAACACAAATTAGACTGCTGCGATCAAATATTTAAATCGAATTTCATATAAAATAAAAGCCCTTCGGAATCATCCAAAGGGCTCTGAGGTGTAGTTTAGGGATTAAATGATATCTTTGAAATTTCTTATTATCTTTAATCTCCCTGTAGAATGTATAATTCTATATCACAAAGGTATCATATTAACAGATACCTTTGTTCACCCTAAAAGGGGGATTTTTTATATTTTTTCTATAAAGTATTAAACAATTTGTCGCAAATGGTTGAAGTTACACCAAAACACTTTTCACCATACCCTGTATGATGCTTGATATGATTTTCTCTCAATTTCCTCAACACTCTATTCTCTGGATAAGTATTTTTATGAATCATAATATGCACAAGGTTATAGAATTGATGCATTGTCATAACGCCAGCAAGCAATGGAAAACCAGCCAAACCAAACATTGAACAGTATAATGATAGCTGCAATACAGTAATTATAATTGCAGGAATAAGAGGAACATACATTTTATCATTGTCTTGAGCATGTGCATGATGCACCCCATGTATTGAATAAACAATTTTCCGGATTACTGGATTCTTACTTTTGAAATGAAACACATACCGGTGTATCAAATACTCAACTAAAACCCACATAAACATCCCTGTGAGGAAGACTAATGTGGAATAATACCACTCCAAGCCTTGGTAAATGGAATAACCAAAAGCGGTCCCATTGATAATCACAAAACAAATTTCGTAAAAAACAGGATTGGGGGTTTGAAACAAAAAACTAATTAAATTGAACTTTTTCATATAACGATGATTTAGAGATTACTTTTCTTTGGCTCAAGTCCACTGGCACAACTTCAAAATAGCAACTAGCTATCTTTTTATCATTTAGATACATCCCCAAATTCAATTCAATGGCCAGTTTATTATATTTGATACTTATAAGGGATATCTTGACTTCTGAAGGGTGAAACAATTCATTGCTAATTTTCACCGAAAATCTACGTGTAATAAAACTAAAATAATTTAATTTGTTTTTAAAAACAAATTGCTCCATCCAACCATTCTTAGCCGTTACAAAATACGAATAAAACGCAATCTCACCAATATGAAGATCCTTATTTTCATCAACTGAAGTGGTCGATATTTGATGTTCATATTTAGGGATAAAATCTATCATATTTGTAATAATATAAACTAAAAATTTGATTTTTTAAATATTATATACAAATATAGAGCGATATAAATTACTATAAATCACCCTTTAATCGTGAATTTAAGGTCAAAAAAAATTTAAATATTCCCACAAGACAACCTCAGAGGAAATATTTGTAATTATTTCACAATTTTTTTCAAAAAAAAATAATAAATATATATAAAATAACCTATATTATATATAAAAAACGTATCCCCCAATTAGGGGGATACGTAATATTAAATAAACTTTTGTTTTTTAGCAATCTCAATCGCATCCTCTTTGGAATTGACCTGCAATTTCTCATAAATTCGTTTGATATGAGACTTCACAGTCTCTTTAGATATATTAAGATTGTCCGCTATTGTAGCATAACTCTTTCCATTTGACAACAATGTTAATATATCCGTCTCCCTAACCGTTAAAGGAGTCTTATTGTTCTTTTTAAAAGAATCTACAACCATACGAGCTATATGTTGACTCATAGGAGCTCCACCAAAGGCTGCCGAATCTATCGCATTTAGAATCTCCAAAGGTGATGAATTCTTTGTGAGATAACCGCTGGCTCCAGCACAAAGGGCATCAAATACCAATGTACTATTTTCAAAAACAGTAATGATCAAAATCTCAGTCTTAGGTTTAATTTTTTTAATCTCATTAGTACATTTAATACCATTCATACCAGGAAGGTTAACATCCATCAGTACGATCTCAGGCCTATCAAGCTCCAAAGCCTCTAAAGCCCTCTCTGCTGATTCATGAGTATTGACAACGTGGTGCTTGCCAGACGCATTTATTAATAATTCAAAACCATCTCTAAGCCCTTTGTTATCTTCAACGATAACTACTCTTTTTCCATCTAATGTCATGCCTGTAAAGTTAATGTATCAAAACTCATAAAACATCACCTATTTGGGGTGATTTTATACTTCAAAATTATTTCAACCCCCTTATTGGGTTCAGTAAGAACATCTAACTCCGAGAAAATCTTCTCTGCTCTTTTCTTCATATTATTAATACCAAACACTCTATTCAAATGCTCTGGCTCAAATCCAACTCCATAATCTTTAATGTGCAAAGCAACATAGTCATTGGTATATTGGAACATCAACTCTATTTTTTTAGTACGCGAATGTTTCAAGGCATTGGTCATTGCTTCCTTTACGATCAATATAATTTGATGATTCTCTATAAATGTAGTCTTCACCTTTTTCAGATCAGGCGAGAGTGACTGCGTCATAAAATCCACATCTACAGGCAGAAATAGTCTTTCTCCGAAATCACGAAGATAGACCCCCAGCTCATAGAAATTAGCATGTTCAGCCTCAATGGTCCAAATAAAATCACGAGTGCCTTCATATACTGATTTGGCATTTGCATTTATTTTTTCTAAATAATCCTTCAACTTAGGGCTCCCATCATAATTCTGAACTTGTAATACATTTATATAGGTAGATATTAAAGCTAACTTGTTCCCCATTTCATCGTGAAATTCGGTAGCCATCTCGTTCCTCATTTTTTTTATCTCAAGATTTCTTTGCTCCAACAATTGCTCAAGTTCACCAATTTGATTTTCCTTTTGTTTCTTCCACAACAAATCCACATTTTCCTTTGTAAAAAAGAAATATAATGCAATTGCAAGCATCACCAGCACGCTCATTAAATTAAAATAATCGTACAATACAGGAATGCTCTTTAGCTCTTCTTTAAAATCTATTTTACCAGATACCTGTAAATAGAAGAAAAAAGAAACTGATAGCATGCTATATATCGATGCTAAGATTGAAAACGACCGGTTAAAGAAAATAGACATCCCCAAACATATGATCAAAAACCACATGATGTATGAGCTGTATAGCCCTCCCCCTAATAGCGCATGAAATGAGGTACTTATAGATCCATATATGGTAAGAATTTTATACGTTATATTAATTTGATTGGTTTTGAACAATATGACTAGCGTAAACAGCCATACGAGTAAATTAACACTTGATAGTATAATATAATTGCTCTGTCCCGAAAACACGATTAAATCAAGGAAGTTCAAAACAATAAGATTCACTAAACTAGCAATAGCAATCTTCGCTTTCAAAAAGTCTTCATTACTGAAGAGTTGGAAATTAGAAAAAGTCTTTCTTAAAAAAAAAATTATAGTTTTCGGCGAAATTCATATAAAAAGGGTTTAAAATTATAAAGGCCTCGCGAGGAGGCCTTTTCTAGATCAATTTCTTGTTTTTGAGAATGTGCCTCAGGAAGTTTAAATCATTCTCCGAGTTGAAACTCTTAATGGGCAGATAAACAAACTGCGCCTTATCTACAAATAAAAGGTAATGTTCCTTATACTCCACTACCTTTTTGACCATTTCCCACTTGATCGGCATCCCCTGTTTCTCATTTATTTTCATGAGAATCTGTCGGCTATCTATTTCATACATAAGCTTCTCAAATAAAGGCTTATTTTGCTCCATTACTGTAACACCAGTAAATTGAATCGCCCAAAACGCAACATATAAGACAGCAACTAATAGTCCAACTACTATCCACCACCAGCTGAATATAAAAATAGATATTGCACAAATTGCAATAGGAATAAGCGCATAATAAAGATGCTTCCTTTGAAGCATGAAATTAATCAATGCCAATTTTATATATTTCTTTTTTTCTAACTGTACTTTTTTTGTTTTGATGATCATGACTCTAAAAAAATTGCGCGTAAAGATACTAAATAATTAAGAATTATTAACGCATCCAATTCGTGATTAATGCCCTGCTTCATACAAAATAAAAGAGCCCCAATTCAAGGGTTGAGGATATATTTTTTTCATCTCCATTTTTGCATATATCATTGCATCCCTTTCATTCTTATGCTCGATGAAATACTTGTAAAACAAGGACATAAACTTAACGGTCGCATCGTCTTGAACTTTAAACAAACTATTCACTATTGCCTTTCCCCCTGCAATTGTAAATGCCCTAACTAATCCCATCACACCCTCCCCTATCTGAACCTCTCCCTTGCCTGTTTCACAAGCACTTAGCACTACTAGTTTAGTATTATCAAAATCCATATTGCTAACTTCATAGGCGGTCAATATACCACTCTTTTGATTTACATAAGCATCTTGACTTTCTAATATATCGCCTGAATTTCCAAGGAGTAAACCTGAATTCAATAAAGGGTTCGAGCGAAATTCTCCCTCTCTTGAATTTTGGGTTTCTTTAAAATAACCATGCGTCGCTATATGAAAGATGAACGGTGATTTTATTTTCTTTATCGAATCCTCTAAAACCTTTTCATTTGTTAAAACTATAATATCTCTATTACTATAACTACCTTGTGCTATTTTTTGGATTTCGTTGACTTCTCTCTCAGTTCCAGAAAGAGAGACAACCGCACCCGAATTTATTTTATTACTATAAAAATCAGGGTCACCACAAAGTATGATTTTGCCAGACTCGTCATTCCTGTCTTCTTTCGTAGATCTATATTCTGAAGCAAGGTCCACTGAGTTTGTCAAATATAAAAACTGGTTCTCCTCTATCGCGTATTTACCTTGATTATAGGCTGTTTCAAGATTAATCTGACAATAACTACCATCAGGGGAAATGTAAACAATCACATTATTAGGTATCTTTTCCTTAATAGGCTTCCAAAATTTAGTATATGTGTATTTATCTTCTGTATTCAACTTCACTGAATTTCTGTAATAGGCCAAATACCTAGTGTCTAATTCTTTGCCATTATCAAGCAATACATACTCTGGTTCTGAGACCATTTTCGAGTTGACTACCATTGCCAAATACATTGATGAATCTATAAAATACTTATTAAACTTCCTGATCTTTACGATTTCAACTACGTATTCATCATCCTTCAAGACTTTGGCTACATCTTGCCATTTATATTTTTGAATCCTCTCTTCGTTGGAAAACAATTCCGACTTTTTACTAATCGCCTTTTCAAGATTTTCTATTTGATTTTCAAGAGATTTTATATCTAACTTTTGTTCTTGAAGTTGTTCCTTGTTTTGAGAATATGCATAAAGTAATAACTCTTTGGCTTGGATCCATTCATTATACTTAGCTATTAATGAAGAGTCTTTACTATTCAGAATATTCCTCTTTATCTTTAGAGTATTGGACAGCAATAGTGCTTTTGTATTCAAGGTATTGTTATATATTGCGGCAACCTTACTTTTATTTGAACTCAAACGAATTGCCAACAAATAGTTGTAAAATTCAAACTCATCTTTAATCTGGTTCCAAAACTTAGATTTTTCAGAAAAACTCATTGTTGCAAAAAACTTATTTTTGTTTTCCAAATGAATCGGGATCAACCTTTCCATAAGCGTGAGAGCCTCGGCATATTTTTTCTGCATATAGCAAGTACGTGCCAACTTACCAGCGCTCAAAGTACTTTTGGGATGATTTTCTGAAAACTTAGACCTATATAGGTCATACGATCTTGTATAAAAATCATTTGCCTTATTGAAGTCATTTTGAGCATAATAATTATTACCAAGAAGTATAAATATCTCCGCTGAGTTGGTATTTTTCTCACCTAAAAGCTTATTCCAGTATGTTAGTGATTGATTGAGAAGATTTGTAGACTGAGTATATTCCTTTATGACAGAAAAATACTCTCCCTTTCTTTTTAACAAATCTGCGAACAGAGGGATATTTTCACCCAAAGTCTCTTTAATAATTAGAGTTGCCGATTCATACAATGCTATTATCTTCTTTTGATCAATATTACTGAATGACGAAACATAAGCCAATTCTATCATTGTTGAAACTAATTCTACACTTTTATTAGGCAAGATTTGTTTTTGGATATCCAATGCAGACTCTAACGATTGCCTAGACTTACTATAATCGCCTATCGCCAAATAATATGTCGATTCTAATTTTAAATATTCCGTATATTCTAAAGACTTTTCTTTGTAATATTTTAAAGCAATCACTTTTACTTGAGCCAAAATTTCAGAAGAAGTGCTGAAATTACCTGTTATATTATATAAAGAACTTAACGATAACAGAAATTTATACTTAAACCTGTTTTCTTGACCAAAAGAATAATTGGTCAAACTAATACTCTCATTAAGAAGATCGTATGCTTTAGAATACCTTCCTATTTTCAAATAAAGTCGTCCAATATCTCCTTCATAATTTGCTTTGGCAAAAGGGGAAGTTATTACCTTTAGTGAAATATAATTACTTAACGACAAAACACTCTTCGCCTTATTAAAATCACCAATTGTGGTATATATTTCAGACAATGTCTCAATAGTATTTATAAATTTAAATCCATCACTCCCCTCATCTTTCAAGCTAACATTTTCAATTTGAGACAGATAACTACCATATAATATCTTAACACCTGCAAGCAAACTACCCTGGATCATTCCAGCAGTGTAATAAGCATATTCAATCTGCTGAGAATTATATGTTTTTATCGCCTGCAGATAGGCCTGATTTGCATAGAAATATGAAGAATCAAACTTAGAGACAAGCTTGAACCCCTTCGCAAACACGTCTAAATATTCAATGTTTTCCTTGGAACAATAACCGATCTCCTTAATTAATAAATCATTATATGCTTCCTTTTTTATTTTCTCAAAAACGGTGAAATTATTACCATAAAACAATTCATGCTTAAGGTATTCAAGCCTAATTTTTTGATATAGAGGGGCCTTCTTCTCAATCCCAGAAGAATCTGCCAAATGTATAATTACATTTAATGCCTCAATCAACCGTCCAGATTGAAGAAAGTTTTCATATCGTAATTTTGCTTTTTCAATGAACAAAAAATGGCTTGGGGGCAAATCAATATATCGTCGGTCTAAGTGCTCCTGATATTCCTGCGAAAGTTTAATATTACCATCAATGTGTGCAATTTGAGCCTTTGCAAACTCGTAAATCAGAATATCCCGATGAATAACCTTCTGGTAAGCCAAAATCTGAGCTTCCCTTACAAAACGTTGTTTTTTAAGTTCGTTAGATGATTTTTTAAAATCTAAAATGGTATAATACAGGTATTTATTTTTCAAAAACTCTTGCGAATAAATTCCAGGAAATGAATATGCCTGTTCATAATATTTTGCTGCACAATAAAAATCCGACTTTGACTCTATTTCAAACTCACCTTTCAGACTTAAGTATTCCCTTGTTATAGGACTGTGTTTAATATTCGAAAAGGATCGCATTGAATCTAAGGACTCTAATTCCCTCTTAGATCTATTAAAATCTGAAACCTTGGTATAAATCTTTGCCTTAAAACATTTGAGTATGAATTTCTGGCGATCATTAGCTGCGGCATTAAATCCAGACTCTTGCTCATCTATAAACTTAAGAATACTGTTTTCATAACCAAGAATATCCCAGATATCTACTTTGGAGATTACAGCTTCACAATACCAATATCTGTGATGCTGACTCTTAGAAAAAATAGCGTTAAACCTATCTGTAAAAATCTTAAAATCACTTTGATACTTGGATGCTTTTAACAAATAAATACCACCTTGTAGAGAGGTATCATTTTTAAAGAAAAAGGTTTTAGCTTCTTGATACTTCTCTTTAGATACTTTAAACCTATAAGTCTTGTAATAAATTTCGCTTTCCAACGCTTTGAGAACGATAGATTCTGTGACAGAACTTTTCTTGGATAACTTATTGATCTTACCTAGTGCTGTTTCATAGTCGCCAATCTCAATTAAATCCTCAATGAACGATATTCTTTGGGAGGGCTGTCCATAGCAGGCAATCACTGCTAAAAAAGATAAAAACCAAGATATATAATATCTGTATTTGTTATACATACTATTTCTTTAAAAACCCATCTAGACTTATCAATAAATTAATAGAATGGGAACTAAAATTAGCCAACTGACTTTTGTTTTTACCAGAAAGTTTTGCGAAGGGATGCTCATATATATAAGCAAATTTCATTTTGGGACTAATCTGTGCCCCTGCATTAAAGTATAAATAACCGATATTTGAGTAACCAGTTCCAAACCAAAAATAATTATTCAACCCAAAATTAATCACAGGTTCAATCTTTGTACCATAATAAGGGAGATATTGGGCCAAAACCGATGGCTGCAGATAATATAGATCGCCTAAACTCAATTTATAGGAAGCCGAAAGTATGTAATTCCTAGGATGCTTAAAAAAAGATTCAGAAACGTTCGATTGTGCGGAATCAGAGGCTTTTACCATGTAGTTATAGGACGGGGCATAAACATCAGGCAAGGCCAATGAGACAAAATACTTATCGGAATATAGTTTGAACCCAAAACCAATCTTAGGAGTACCTATCCTATTCGCATCATTCAACAAAGGGTCATCTGCGTCAAAAACGTTCTGAAGATTTGCTTGGTTAAAGTGGCCAAATAAATAGGCCAGCCTTAGACCCATATTTAAATACATTTTTTTACTCAAAAACAACTTGTAAGCATAGGTAAGTGAAACATCGTTTAGTTCCGTAGCCCCCGCCGTTTCTCTTTTCACGTTTAATCCAATTGCCGATTGTATTTTTTTAAACTTATGATCACCCCATGCTTCGTATAGTCTTGGAGCACCATTTAATGTCACAAATTGAAACCTAGATATCAATCCTACACTGATATCTGATTCGGATGTACCTACAGCACCAGGATTATAAATATTTTGATTATACAAATTATTGGGTAGTTGTATAATTGTTTGTGCAATCGAAACCTTCACAAATAGAATAAAGCTGGTAATAGTTAAAATTCTTCCCATATATCGTTTTTTCACGTCATAAATATAATAATTATTTCAATCATGTTTAGTTAAGTACTTGAAATCTCAATCTCCTAAGAACTAAGCCATTAAAGAACCTAACGAAATATTGAACCTTTACCAATCAATTTCAGCTAGCCCTTGCTTGGCCAAAAAAGCATTGGTCTTGCTAAAATGCTTACACCCAAAGAAGCCCTTATCGGCAGCAAATGGTGAAGGATGGGCCGCTTGCAAAACATAATGCTTTTGGGTATCTATGACGGCTCCTTTCTTTTGAGCATAGGCTCCCCATAATAGGAACACTACCCCTTTCTTTGACTCAGAAATCTTTGATATGACAGCATCAGTAAACTCTTCCCATCCTTTTTTCTGATGTGATCCTGCAGTATTAGCACGAACAGTCAATGTAGCGTTTAACAGCAGGACTCCTTGCTTTGCCCAACGTTCAAGATTACCCGACTTAGGTGCCGGAACTCCCAAATCATTATGCAGCTCCTTAAATATGTTCTTTAGAGAGGGTGGCTGCACAATTCCATCCGAAACAGAAAAACACAAACCATTTGCTTGGCCTTCTCCATGATATGGATCTTGCCCAATAATTACAACCTTTAGATCTTCCAAACTACAATTTTCAAACGCATTAAAGATCTTAGGTCCTGGGGGATAGACTATATGCTTCGAATATTCCTCTTTAACAAAACTTACAAGATCCAAAAAATAAGGCTTGGTAAATTCTTCTTCCAAGACCTTCTTCCAACTTTCTGATATCTTTACTTGCATCTATTTATTCTTTAATGAATTTATAAAAAAATACTTGTTTAATGTCTTGATATACCTTAAAAAAATAAATTCCTTTCTCCATATGTTTTGCATTAAACTGCCCCTTACCCGATTTGAGCACCACTTTCTTATCAATCAAAAGTTTCCCCAACAGATCGTAGACCTTAATCTCCACTTCCTCAGAAAGATTGTAACCAATATAAAAGTCAAAATAATCATGATGAGTATTTTGGGTAAGGTATGGTTTCTGTGGAACATGACTGCTTTTTACCACAATGCCCCCCTTATTCAAGGGATGTGTTTGACTATGAAATTCATAAAACCCTTCTATATCCATCCTCAAATCAAAGTAACTCTTAAATGCTTTCAGGTCAATATCCCAATTTTTTGCATTGCTGGGCACAACTAATGATGTAGTAGTGTTAAATGAACCATAATTCACAAAACGAACTGTGTCTCCAGAAAACACCTCCAAATGATGAGGTGTAATATACTGACTACCAAACCCTATCTTAACAGTATAAACTTTAGAGTATGTGGCATACAAAATAATCTGAAGTAAGAATATGGTCAGATGTTTACTCAAAATGAATTATTTTAAATTATACTTTGTTTCCATTGAACATTAAATTTGATTATATTTGCATCGCAAAAATATTTAAAATTTCGAGCAAATTATAAAACAATTTCGATACAAACAGTTTTGCATATTACAAAAAATAAATAAAATGACTGCGATAATAATTTTCTTTGTACTACATTGGTATCTATCTTTGTTTTCCCAAACGTTCTTCCTGCATAGATATGCTGCTCATGGATTGTTCTCCATGAACAAATTCTGGGAGAAATTCTTCTATCTATTTACTTACATTACCCAAGGTTCTTCGTATTTGAATCCTAGAGCCTACGCAATCCTTCACAGGATGCATCATGAGCATAGTGACACAGAACAAGACCCTCATTCTCCACATCATACAGAAAATCTTTTCACAATGATGTGGAAAACAAAAGCGATTTATCAAAGCTATGCTAATTATGCAGTAGATCCCGAACCAAAATATGCAAAAAATCTTCCTGTATGGAAATTTGTTGATGATTTAGGTGATTCATGGATCTCTAGAGTAGTTTGGGGAACGGCATATACATTATTTTATATGCATTTTTGCCCTCCTGAGTATTGGTTTATGTATTTTCTATTGCCAATACACTATCTTATGGGACCAGTACATGGTGCTATTGTAAACTGGTGTGGACATAAATATGGGTATGCAAACTTCGACAATCAAGACAAGTCCAAAAATTCACTTTGGTTTGACTTTTTACTTGGAGGAGAATTATTTCAAAACAATCATCACAAATACTCAGCAAGATTAAATTTTGCTAATAAATGGTTTGAATTGGATCCTACATATCCAATAGTCAAATTCTTAAATGCGGTGAAGATAATAAAGATCAATAAGCTAGCTAGCTTTTAAAAAATGAAAAGGGGATGCAATTGCATCCCCTTTTCATTTTCCATCAACTGAGCCCTCATCTTTTTTAAACTTCTCTTCATATTTCCTATCTACATATTTTTTTATATATGTTAAGGCAACCTTCAAGATCAGCACCAACGATATAATAACGATTAGTGGGAACATTCGATGATTATTTAATTGCTAATTTTACGTTATTTGTAAAAATTAGTTCAAATCAGAAATTAGTAAATGTCAGCCAAAAAGTTTATCGTTCCATTTATTTTATTGTTGATTATTTGGGGATGTAACGAGCCCAAACACAAAGAAATCTCCCCAATCGCCATTCCAATTAACCATTTAATTGTCCTCAATGAAGGGGGGTTCACTTATAACAATTCAGAAATAAGTATCATCGATATTGATTCCAACAAGATATTTAACAATGTCTTTTCACAAAAAAACAATACGGAAATGGGAGATGTGCTTCAGTCTGTTACCTTTTCAAATAACAAATACTACTGGGTCATGAACAATTCAAGGCTGGTCATTATTACTGACACTAATTTTGTTCAGACAGCACAAGTAACAGGTCTCAACTCTCCCAGATACCTTTATGTGGTGAGCACATCAAAAGCATACGTTTCCGATTTCACTAGCAATAAAATAGCTATTTTAAATCTTACTAATAATCAAATTAGTGGATATATCAACTGCAAAGGGTTCACTGAAAGATTCGTCAACGATCCAAGTAATAAGGCTGTATGGGTAAGTAACCGTACTACTGATAAGATTTACAAGATAGATATAGAATCAGACATACTAATAGACAGCATGGCTCTGAGTTATGGGCCAAGCGATATGGAATACGACAAGAATCATCATCTCTGGATTAGCTGTAGCGGTGATGAGAATAAAAAAATAAAATCTACCCTATTTTGTGTTGATATAAACCACAAAACCATAGTGAAAAAGTTAGAATCCACAAGCGCTACAAACTTTTGGACCTCTCGTCTTTGCTTTAATGCGACAAAAGACACTTTGCTATGGATAGATGCACATTTAAAAAAAATGTCTATCACTGAATCTAAATACCCATCTTCTAATTTCATAGAAGCAAATGGCCGGATTTTTTATGGACTAAATACAAACCCTATAAATGATGAAATCTATCTAACTGACGCCGTCGACTATTCCCAAAATGGTTATCTATTAAGATTTGACAAATCGGGGAGGGAAATCGGTAAATACAAAGTCGGAATTATACCTAATGGCGTATTTTTAAAACCGAAATATTAATTCTTCAAAAGGAAATCGGTAACTTTTCGGTATAAATAATATCGTGTATTGCGGCCATAAATACTATGGTTCTTATCGGTAAACACAAAAAAATCAAACAGCTTATTATTCGCCATCAAACACTTTTGAAATTGATATGAATTTTGAATATGAACATTGTCATCGGCAGTTCCATGCAATAGTAATAGTTTAGAATTCATCAAATCACAATATTTCAACACAGAAGAGGTATCATAGCCTTTTGGGTTTGTTTGTGGTGTCTGCATATACCTTTCAGTATAAATATTATCATAGTACCTCCAATCAATAACGGGAGCAATGGACACTGCTTTATTAAAATATCGCGACCACTTAGAAGCACATAGTGCTGAAACATACCCCCCAAAACTCCATCCGAATATGTTGATTTGATTCGTATCTATGTAAGACCTTTGGGACATTTTTTTAGATACTAAAGCCATATCCTCACTTTCTAACAAACCTAGGCGCAAATATGTAGACTTTTTGAACGCTTCTCCCCGACCTCCTGTACCCCTTGGATCGACCATTACTACAATAAAACCTTTGTCAATTAAATATCTAAACCATAATGCGGTAGTAGACTTCCATTCATCAACAACCACCTGATAGCCAGGACCACTATATTGATAAATCAAAGTAGGATAACGACTCCCCTGTTTTAAAATTTTCGGTTTTAGTACTAATGTTGAGACTGTATGATCACCCAGATCAATATCTAAAAACTCAGTGCTTATCTCACTTAATTTAGAAAGTTTATCCATCAGATCATTTTGGGCTAACAATATCTTTATTGAATCTAGATTGTTCGAAAGCAATTGATATGAAGGTGGCGAAAGTAAATTTGATAGAGAAACAATGATATATTTTTCACTCAAAGTCATTACTTTGGCCGATCCTTCCCGATTATAGTCACGCATTTTAAAGTTCGACACATCACTAAAGGCAAGGGTATGAGCATATGAATGGAATTTTGTATGCGTATAGTAAATTTTACCTCCCGCTAAACCCTCAATGCTAACCACATCCCAATTACCATTTGTAACTGCAATGCTTTTGTTTGTAAAGAAACCTATCTTGTAAATATGTTTATAGCCTGATTGTTCCGAAGTTAGATACAAAAACTTGTCATCATGAAACGCCTCATCATCAAGATCAACATATG
>CAMFLX010000108.1 GCA_945957555.1 uncultured Cytophagales bacterium | reverse complement strand
ATCGTCGGCAGCGTCAGATGTGTATAAGAGACAGGGCATATTGGGGAGATAGAACATCTGTTTTCTAAAAATGTCTTTGGTATGCCTGTAGAGGCGAAAGTATTCACCCTAGGTGTGGAAAAAGATAAAGGCGCTTTTGTCAATCTTGAAGAGCTCTTAGCATATATTGCGCAAGCCGAAAACATTCTAAGAGAGGCTTTTGAAGCTCAAAGCGATGAAGCCTGGGAGACAGAGGTCCATACCAAAGAGTTTGGGACGAAAACCAAACAAGAAGCATTGGCAAGGATTCTAACACATACTGCATACCATGCGGGACAAATCGCAATCATTCATAAATATGGACAACAATATGACGCATCATAATACAACAGCTAAGAAAAAGCTCGGTTTCATAGACCGTTTTTTAACACTCTGGATCTTCTTGGCCATGCTCATCGGGGTTGGTATCGGGCATTTTTTCCCGTCCTCATCCCATGTAATCAACTCATTCAGTCATGAATCCACCAATATACCCATCGCCATCGGATTGATCTTGATGATGTACCCTCCATTGGCCAAGGTGAATTACAAACTTTTGCCCATGGTCTTTAGAGATTTAAAAGTTTTGTCGGTCTCACTCGTGCTCAACTGGATTATTGGGCCCGCGCTCATGTTTGCATTGGCACTCATGTTTTTACCCAACCATCCCGAATACTTAGTCGGTTTGATCTTGATCGGTTTGGCTCGGTGTATTGCTATGGTGCTTGTTTGGAACGACCTTGCTGAAGGCAGTGCCGAATATGGTGCAGGCCTTGTGGCACTCAACTCTATTTTCCAAGTACTGGGCTACAGCTTCTATGCTTGGGTGTTTATCACAGTGCTCCCACCCTACTTTGGGTTCAAAGGGGCCATAGTGGACATTCCCATAAGTACTATTGCCAAAAGTGTGGCCATCTATTTGGGTATACCATTTATGGCAGGCTTTTTAAGTAGACTTGTCCTGGTCAAACTCAAAGGCGAAGTATGGTACAAGGATACTTTTTTGCCCTTCATCTCCCCAATGACACTTATTGCGTTGCTTTTTACCATCTTGGTCATGTTCAGCCTTAAGGGCAGCCATATAGTCCAGATTCCTATGGATGTGCTCTTGATTGCTGTCCCCCTATTGGTCTATTTCATGATCATGTTCCTCATTGGCTTTTTCTTTAGTAAGGCCATGGGTGCTACCTACGACAAAAATGCTGCCATTGCATTTACCGCAGCAGGCAACAATTTTGAACTAGCAATTGCGGTAGCCATCGCCGTATTTGGGATCAACAGTGGCCAGGCTTTTGTGGGCGTGGTGGGACCTCTGGTAGAAGTACCTGCATTGATCGCCTTGGTGAACGTGGCCTTCTGGTTGAAAAGAAAATATTACCCAAGCTCAAAATAAAACGCATCAAATCATGTCAAGAAAAACACATTGGGAAAAAGTATACACCACCAAACAAGCCAGTGAGGTAAGTTGGACGCAAGAGACGCCCAAAACTGCTCTTGAGTTCATACGTTCCTTTAACGTTTCCAAATCTGCACCGATCATAGACATAGGTGGTGGTGATAGCAATTTGGTTGATTTCTTGTTGCTGCAGGGCTATACCGATATTACGGTATTGGACATTTCAGAAGCAGCACTTGAAAGAGCCCAAAAGCGTTTGGGAGAGAAAGCCAGCCTAGTGCATTGGATCGCTTCCGATATTACCGAATTCAAACCCAATAAGGTCTATACCGTATGGCACGATCGAGCAACTTTCCATTTTCTTACTGAAGCCTCTCAAGTTGAAACCTATTTGAAGACCGCATACACCGCCATAAGTAATGGCGGATTCTTGACCATAGGTACCTTCTCAGAAAATGGCCCCCAAAAGTGCTCTGGATTAAACATCAAACAGTACTCGCCCCAAAGCCTCAAGGATACCTTTGCTTCTGGCTTTGAACAGCTCAAGTGCATCAACGAAGATCATTTGACGCCCTTCCAAACCATTCAGAACTTTACCTTTTGCAGTTTTAGGAAAAGATTTCAATAGAATAGCTAATAAAATCTTGATACTTGAAGGCTCCTTTATTTCTTACCCCATCGCAAAGATTTAAGACGAATCTGTAAAGTCCTAGTGTACCTCATAGAACACTGCCAAACAGTGAGAGATAGATTTCATCATTCATTCAGATTAAGCTATTCATACTTGTAGGATTCTCCTTCGGCCTATTAGATTGAGAATTATCTCGAACTGGGGTTATTTTGAAACTAAATTTTGAAGAATAACAATAAAAGTCCTATTTTGAGGCTGTTTTTCACAAAGTAGATTGGGGACGAGGGGCTTATTTATACTATTGATCATTCTTGGTTTATTGCCATCTGCACATATTTCAGCTACGGAGTTGAATGAGCAAACCAACAATTTGGTAATTTATGACTCCATAGCACTTGCCAGCTCAAAAGAACCATACGTACAGAAGGGCAAAGCTCTTCCTTTACAATTTACGATCAGCCCAAAATTTACTTACAATTTTGGACTAACCGAGACTTATCAACATGTTTCCCTAAAGGTAAAAAACCGATCGAAGACCTGCAGCAAATACTATTTTGTAATGCAACACTGCCTTAACCAAGAGGTGCATTTCTATCAATTCCAAAAAAATGTACTTCAAAAAACAGTGATAACAGGCTTATTCCATGGCAATAGTTCTAAAGACGTGCCTCATAGATATTTCATCTTCGAGGCCGATATTCCTTATAACACAGAGGCTAGATTGGTATTTTCCATTGGCAACAAAGCGGAGATGGTTACCTGCCCGATCCAAATCTTCTCTGAGAAAAATTTCAATCGATATGTAGTAAATGATGCTCTACAGTGGGGCTTGTTGTGCTCGGCCTGGCTAGCAATCATCATTCTCAGTTTGGTTATTTACTTCATTTTCAAATACAAACCTCTGCTCTCTTACGCCATTTACGTTGGCTGCATGCTATTATTTCAGTTATGTGTCATGGGCTATATGTTTGAGTACATATTGCCCAACAGTCCTAAACTCTTGCTCTACATTAGAGTTTGTGCTTATGTGTTGGCCATATTCTTCTTGTTCAAAACGGTAAGCAAAATTTTGGTCAAAAACAGAGCATATGATTCTTACGACCGAATATTGAACGCCCTCGGTTGGGCAAACATCATGACCACCTTGGCCATACTGCTGTGTAGCGAGCAGGACAAAAGCATGTTGCACATTTTGGTTTACATACATGCCATTATCTTGTTTCTTTCTATTGTCTTCCTCATTATATTTTTGATCCATAAGGGCCTTCGGCAACAGCAACATGCCTTTTGGATCTTGGCAGGCTTTGCACCCCTCATTTTATATTTCATGGCCATTATCCTTTCCGACTATAAACTCATTCACCTAAGTCCTGGATCTACCTTTTACTTAAGAGGCGTACCCTACTGCGCTGCAATAGAGATTTTCTCACTTTTTGCCATGGCGATGGTCAAACTCAAGGAGTTTCATTCCATAAATTTATCACTCCAAACAGAACTTTTACAACTCAAAGCAAGGCTGAGTCAAGACCAAGAATCGACTATTTCTAAGACAAGTACCGACAAGGAACTTCTTGAACACATCTATGGTCTACTTGAAAATACCATGAGATCTCAAAAACTGTACTTGAAGAAAAGGTTGAGCCTTACTGAACTTTCTGAAGAGATTAGTGTATCGCCTCACTTACTTTCTGAAACCATCAATACTCTTACACATGGTGGATTTAACGACTACATCAATATGCACCGGGTCAAACATGCCTGTACACTATTAGACCACGATACAGGTATACTCTCCATCGAGGGCATTGGTTTAGAGTCAGGCTTTACCTCCAAGTCTACCTTTTATGTGGCTTTCAAAAAAGTATATGACCAAACCCCTAAAGAATATCTCAAAAACAAAATATCTGCTGACCATCAGAATTAAGTGCTTCCAGAATATAGAAATTAACAACCATTCCAAGCCCTTATTCTAACCAATTGCCTAACAATTATTTACAAAAGTCTAGTTTTATAAATCCGAACCATTTACCTCTTTAACAATTCTGCTAAGTCATCTATTTTTGCAAGCAACATTGGTTATGCATATTACTACAGTGGCTAAGAATTTAATTAAAACTACATGGAAAACCATTACAAAAACATTCTCATTTTCAGTCTGAGTCAAAACACAATCGTAGCTTAAGCAAGCCACATTATCATGAAGGCACTATTTAAGTTTCAAAATCAAATAGTGAAAGGCCAATGAAAAATTATTAAAAAAGAAACAGAAATGTCTATGAAACAGCTATGGTGGATGGCTTTGGCCTTAGTCTTTGGGGCTAGTGCACAAAACGATTCGGCGAACAATGAAGCGATAAAGGAATCGTACAGAAAACTTTTAAAATCAAAAGAACTGATACTTGGCTCACTTACTTGGTCAGTTTGTAAACCAGCATTCCTTAACACAGAAAATCAACTAGGGCACTGGGACAACTATTCTTACCAAAACCAATGGATTGATCTGGGTTACAATACTGGCAAAGCTCTGGCCTTGAACGGAAACAGAAAAGACACTTTAGCAGCACAGGAGTTTAAACTGGGACTGAATATACCCATTAAAAAACTAATGATTGGAAATCGCTATCAAGACCTTCGGGGTATATTACTCGTGCCTAATATTGGTTTTGCCTATACCAGCATGACTTTGGGCTCGGACAAGGTTCGTGGCTTCAAACTTGCCCCCATGGCCAGCCTTCAGTTTCCTTTTTTTGGAATCGATTTCAAGTTGAACACTGATCTGCGCTTTCCTAAAGCCAATACCATGATTAAAGGTTTTGCCATCTATCCTGAGATTGGTATCAGGGTAGACGGGCTCTACAACCTTATGAACCCACAAAGTGTATATACAGGCCACTATAGAGGGACGAATACAAATACCAGCACACGATACGAAGAAAAAACGTATAAAGATGGTAGTGATTGGGTCACGGAAACCTATAAGATCACTACTACCACCGTAGAAAATTACGATTTCGACAATTATGCCATGGATGTAGGCCCATTTGTGGCTATTGGGCCACGCTACACCTTCAAAAATGTACCTTACAGCGGCCCTACCTCATTGGTAGGCCTAGGCTATTATCTACGTGCTGGCTTGTTTGGTACAGACTTATTGGTGGATCATGGGCATATCGGCTTTGCATCAAGTGCCAAAACTCCTCAGACCATTTACTCGCCTGACCCTAAAAACAACAATGGTATCTATAAAAAAGATTATAGATTTACAGGCACCTATAGCACCACTAGACTTACTGGGAGGGTCGGCATTGAACTGATGGATCTATTATTCAGAATGCGATACAAACAAAGTAAAGAAGGCGTTACCCCTACTAAATTCACTAGGATCATGGTGGGGATAGGAGGAGGATATGCTACAATATCGCAACCCCACTACAACAATAGTTCCAGCCTTGCAAGGGTGGATTCTATTTTCAATCATGACTTCACTTTGCTTTCCACGTCGAGAAATCACGCAAAATTCGCCAGTAACACCCCCTTCTTCACGGCTTTCATTAGCATAGAAGTTGGTGCCGCACAAGTGAGTTTTGAGATGTACCGCTACAAAAATGCCTACTTGGCAAATGTAGGCACGGTATCACTAGGCTATTTATTGCCTTACAATAGGATTCTCAAAAAGTATAAGAGTATTAGACACATGAAGCAAACAATTAGAAGATAGCAATGAGAACTTTACTTTATCTATTCGTTATTGGAGGCATATGTACTTTGGCGCAAACCCAAGACTCCGACAACAAGGTCAACCACTTCATATCTTTAGGTGCTCATGCATCTGTGGATCCTCTGACCCAAATTGACGATAACAAGATGGTTAGTTTCTATGGCTTGAATTCCAATATAAAACTTGGCAAACTCTTTTTGGGTGGTGAATACATGTACCATCCAGGTATCATCAGCGTCAACCAAGTTGTATCAGAGCTTAGTAGTTATGGGGGGAGAATAGGCTTTACCTTTGCAAGTCCTATGAGCGACGGAAATGCCTTTGGTGCACTTACTCTCGGCTATAACAGTAATACTTGGATCAGGAGCATCAGCCAAGAACCTAACGACAACAATGTACGCGTGCAAGATTATACTGGAAAAGATTATTATCTTAAGTATATTCTTATAAACTACGAGGCTCCCTATTATACTTTTGGATACTCATTTATGAGTCTTAAAAACTCTGATTACTCCAGAAGAGAAGTCGTAGTAGATGAATACGATGCACAAAGATTCAAAAAACGTAGGGCAGCGGCTCTCTTAATGGGTGGCATAGAGCTTCACTATGCACCAGTAATCAAATATCATAAAGAGATCACTTATAGTCCATGGGGCTATTATGTACCCAAAACATTGGAAATCGATACCGACATGAAACTTAAGCATTTTGGGGCAAGTGTGTTCATGCTCGCCAACCTTAGTGCTGGCCTTGGCTTCAAAGCACAAATGGGTCTTATCCCAGGCATAGTAAACGCCAATGCGGATGCCAAGGTAAATCTTGTGATCAGGATCGGTCTTTTGTACAATCTCACATTTGCACGTAAATAGTTATGAAAATCTTCAATCATACACTCTGTATATTTAGCTCTTTGGTCCTGTTGTACTCATGTAAGAAAACAGATAAGCTAATCTACGAGCCGGTAAAAAGTTTGTCGGTAACTTCTGCCGCCATGGATTTGCAAAACATATACAATAGTTTTGCATTTGCTCATGAAATCGCCACTACACCCAAAACTAAAAATTGGGAATTGAGCAGTGACAGCACCATTACACAAAAAACTATTACAGCGCTTTTCAACAAAAAGTCTAACCTCTACGACACTAGCTTAACATATGGGCGTATTACCATAAACCATGGTTTGCCTTATGGCACAATCAACGACTGGGTATTGATACGACTTGAAGACTATGTCACATCAGACTATCAATATCAAGGAACGATACGGTATCAAAAAACTTCCAGAAATGCATTGTTTAATAGTTATACGTTGTTATTTGACAGTATAAAAGTACAACTGGGCAATAACCAACGCAACATAAGGGGGAGACTGGACATACATACTTATGCCAAAAATTATATTGTTCACGGAAACTGCGAAAGCTACAACAGCGATATGTTGTATCAAATCTCAATCCAAGACTCTTTGTTCATTAGTAAGGATGTGGTTTATGACTTTAGCCAGATCAATCCTGCTGTTAAACGATATTTCAACAAGGGCTACGCAAACATAAAAATAGGATCGTATGCGCCACTCCTAAACTATGGAGGCGGAGAAAACGACAATCTGGGCATCATTACAGACTCTGAAGCATTTCGATATATTTTAGAGTTTACTGCCTTCTGAAAGTTGCCTTTTTGTATTATAATGCATTAATCTATCTTTACTATAGCTATTGCTACTATATTTGGAACCAAGTCTAGTGTTCATTACTCGGTATCGAATGAGTAAAATTCTTAAGCGATAAGGAACGCTTTTTTGTCATTTTTAATTAAGCAATAAACAATTAGAAAAATGAACATAGCAATCATAGGAACTGGAAATGTAGGAGGGGCTTTGGCTACAAACTGGTCAGGAAAAGGACATCAAATCCATTTGGGTGTTCAAAATCCAAATAATTTTAAAGGGCAAGCTCTGCTCAAAAACGTTAATACGAATGTGTTTCCCACCCATGAGGCGGTTGAAAAATCTGAGGTTATACTAATCGCCACTCCTCCCACGGCGATCTTCGATGTGATCCAACAAATGGGTGATGTGACCAACAAAATCATTATTGACGCAACAAATGTTGTGCGACAAGCCCCAGATCCATATAAAACAGTATATCATTGCCTTAGTGACAAAACAAAGGCAGAGGTAGTAAAATGTTTCAACACTACGGGCTTTGAAAACATGTTAAACCCCAATTACAATGGTATTCCCATAGATATGTTCATGGCTGGTGACAGTAGCAAGGCCAAATCGGTAGCAACACAGCTCGCTCTAGATGCGGGTTTTGGATCTTGTGTAGATTTCGGACCATCTGACAAAGTTGAGCTCTTAGAAAAATTTGCACTGTCATGGATTAACCTTGCCATTATGCAAGGCCATGGACGCGATATGGCTTTTAAGATTCTTAAAAGATAAATACGATTTATTATACTCCAAAATACACCTAGGTCTACTATAATTCCTAGTGTAAAATCAATGAAGACTGCATTTAATACAGAGTTCTAGATAATGTGAGTAATAAAATCGCTTGACAATAATAACTCGGGCAGGTAGCGCCAAAAACTAATGTGAATGACGTATTAAGCCACTCGATTAAAATATCCTTATCAAAACGTATACTTATACTCCAAACCTGTGATATAGGAACGGACTGGATCGGGTTCGTTGACTTCTCGCTGGAACATATAGTAGATACTGATCTTGTGATGTTTGTCAAAGTCGTAATTGCACCCTAAGGTATAACGAACACGGTTGATCTCGCTTTTTTGATATTTGACTTGGTAGTACAATTCGGTAGCTACATAGGGACTATACTTCTTCTTCAAGTTCAGTGAGAGTTCTAGTTTGTTCCTTAGATAGTTGCTGGGCACATAACCTTTCTCTGAGGTGGTCATAGCACTGTATTGTTTTTGATACAGGAGCCTGTTTTCAAAATACAGCCTCTTGTACAGCTTATTTTTATAACTGAACCAAACACTGCCCCTATTGCGCTCAAAAAAAAAGGGAGTGATCTCTCGCTTTGCAGAGTGCCTGTAGCTCAGGCCACATTTCAAATGTTTCCTGATTTTATAGTTAAGGCCCAATGAGCCAAAGTAGGACTCCATCCTAGAATAATTCTCGCCAATCCTGGTACAGGCGACCAGCTCCATACTCAGCTTTTGTGTGAATTTTTTCTCCACACTTGCTTTTAACCAAATGCGTGCATCATCTTGCTGACTGATGGCTGTAAAACTGGTGTAAAAAAGCCAAAGGATGAGGCTCCTCTTGATGTACCTAATCATGATAAAATACTTCTAGCGTAGCGACATCTTTCAAAAAATCTATCTTATCTACAGTCACTTTGTAAATATTAAGACCTGTGCGAACCTTCAGGTCTGCGATCAATTCGGCGTTTTTAGCGGGTGTGATTAAGGAGATGTTATCATACCTAATACTTTTGGAGAATTGTCTTTTAAAGATCACGTTACCGTCCAGCAACCAAGTGGTCAAGACCAACAGACTACAAACGATGGCTAATGATATAGTATCGAGCTTAATAGCACAGATCAAACCTACGGCGATTACAATGAACAGATAGGTCATATCCTTCGGAGAGATACCTTCTGTACGGTACCTGAGCATGGAAAATACGGCAAACAAACCAAAGGCTGCACCCATGGACAGCTTGACGTGATTCATGACAAAGGTGAGCAGGAAAATGACCAAATTGAAGGCAAAGAATGTGAACAAGAGTTCCGACTTGTGGTAATTGCGATTATAAATGAATACAATAATGGCTAAGATCGTGAGGAAATTGATCAGAAGATTAACTGCGAATTGGTCGTTGATGGTAATGGTACCATCTTGTTTGTCTTGCTTATCTTTTTTGTCTTTTTTCTTTTTCTCTTTTGGAGCCTCATCATCTTCTGAAGTCAGGCTGATCTCTTCGCTGGAAGGCAGCCGCTCTACCAGTGTTTCTTGTGCGGAAGAAACGAGTGAACAACTTGCCAAAAATATAAAAAGGAGGTGTTTACGAAATAATCTCATTGGATTTTAATTTATTGATTCTTAAAAGTTCTTGTTTGAAATTGTTGTGTTTGACCTCTGGGTTATGACTGATTACCCCTAGGCAATATTTACTGAGCCCACCTTCTCTGATCTGCATATCCTTCATGATTTTAGCAATCAGTGAACCTGTGGCTTTTTCTTGCTTGAGTTCCAAGATCACCAAAAAGGAATAATCTACCACGCGCTCATTGTTCAAAAACTGGAGATTCAGATCAATCGTACAGCGTTCTTTATTGACCAAGCTCACCAGTGTAATCCTGTGATAATTAACCCAAAACTGTGGGTAGAAAATGGCGGAATCATAGCCCGTCTCATCTGTCAAAAACTGCCCCTGGACACGCTCACTACTCAACTGTTGCTTGATTTCGTCGATCTTGATGCGGGTTTTGACCGTTCGTCCTTTACTGTTTTTGAGTTTCACCTCTAAAAAACTAATACCAGAATCGGTATAGCTCCTCGACCGGATCTTATGCCTGTTGATGCGTCGAGTTTGATGTTTGTGGTATAAGTCAAAATCCGGTGTATCGTAATACAGGGTTTCGTATTTGGATATGGGCGTACCTTCGACCTGCAAGACTTTGTACTCTTCTTTCAGTTGTGCCAGTATGCTTGGCAGTTGGCCAAACTTAAACACATACTTGGTGTCTGTCCGGTCCATGAGCTTTACAGAATCCATCTCTTTGAGAGAAATCGTGGAGAAATGCTCATGTAGCAACTTCTTTACCCCTTCCATAAGACTACCTGTAAGTATATGTGTAAATCTTTTTACCAATCAATCGATCCTGAGCATCGTAGGTGAGTCGCTCCGTTTTAAGGCCATTCTTGTCGAACTTATAGATGGACTTTTCAATAAGCTTATTGGCGTCGTCATATACCGTTTCGGTAGCCTTTTCACCGAAGGCATTGTATTCAGTAAGCTCCTTTTTCAACAATTTATCTTGCCCGTTATAGGTGAGTTCTTCGATCACTTTGTTTTCCAAGTTATACTTTCTCTGCACCTTTTTCTTTACGCTCCCATCTTTATTGTAAATCACATGTTCTGTGATTTCATCTTGCTTATTATACTTATAAGTCTCCTTCTTTTCGAGTCGATCGTTTAAGTATACGCTCTCTTCGGTTTTGTTGCCATTGGCATCGTAGACATCTGTCTCTTTCTTCACTATGGTTTCTCCATCTTCAATTTTGGTGCTTACGACAGTCACAGTCTTAATCTTGTTCTTTTTCACCTTGGCTTTGCTTTGCGCAGGAGCCATTGATAAAAACAGAATATTGACTACCAACAATAGGATTTTCTTCATCATATACTTAAAAAGGTTTATTGTACGATTACAAAATTCACATTGGCTATGTTAGCTGTACCCACCGTCACTGTATCTTTCATGGTCACATACGGCGCTTGTGTTTCATCAGCAGCTGACAATGTATTTTCAGAAACCGTATATACCACGTATTTACCCGATGGCAGTTCTTGAAAGGCATAAATTCCCGCATCAGCAGTCCTCACCCTTTCAAAATACATTTGTTCGCCCAATTTCATGATGTAAACATCGATTTCTGGAGTACCGAAAGGCTCTGAACAATAGGTATAGGTACTGTTACAAAACTTGGCGGCTACCGTACCTGTGATCGAATACGGACCTTTGTCCAATTTCCTTTCATCTTTTTTCGCAATGTAAATCGTGCCTAAATCTTTATCGCGTGTGAGATCCACGGAATTCGCTATGGTAATTTCGCCAGAAGGTGTACTCTGGGTAGTATCTTTGGAATACAAGTATACTTTATAATCTCCCTTCTTTAGATACTGAAATGCAAATTCCCCTTTATAATCCGTTCTGGTTCTTTCCCCATAGCCTGGCTGATCACCATATACCAAATACACATCTTCATCCGCGGCGGGTAAACTACCTGTATATACTGTATAGTTCTTATCGTAATATTTGGCAACGACTGTCCCTTTTATGGACAGCTTCCCCCCTTTTCCTTCCTCCTTCTTGCATGCCCCTAAGGCAAATATGCTGCTTGCCAAAACAATTATGTATTTATTCATTTATGACTGGGTTATTAATGTACAATTGCAACTTTATGTGATTCATTGCCTATTTTGAGCATATAAATTCCATTATTCCACAAGCTTGTATTGATTTTATTTGAAGCACTTAAACTACCATGATACATAAGTACGCCCGTGACACTATAGATATGCATCTCTTGCCCTGCGGATGTATTGCTACTGGAACTGATACTAAGCTCTACATCTGCGGGATTAGGGCTGATATCCATTTGCAAGCCAAAACTTTCCTCAAATATGGCATCCACCCCTACACAGTAGTTTGCCCTTTGGAAAGTCGGTTTCACGATGTGGTAAAAAGTTCCTAAACCATCGGCACACCTACCCATAGACTCATCCACCAACTGCGCACCAAATACTATACTGTCAAGTAACACACCGTTTGCATTGCTCAAATATATAGCTTCTCCTGCTCCTGAGAGTTTAAAGTTGCAATGAACAAAGGTCTTTGTAGTTGCATCTTCATCAGCCCAAATGGCCAAATAACCTTTCGGCGCTATCATCGTGTTCTTAGGGAAAGTGAACTTCCCTAAATTATCCCTGTCATCGCTAAGGTGATGTCCAAATAAATTGATCGATGAATTGGAGTTATTATAAAGTTCGATCCAATCTTCAAAAGTGTCCGTTTCATCAGAGGCTATGGTTTTGTTGGTAGCCATAAATTCATTAATGACCACCTCCCCTATATTGATCTCTTGAGCATAAGCATTTAAAGTATAAAACTCATGTTCTGCCCTAGCTGGGGAGAAGGCGCCCGCCACACTGTTATCAGCATACACATAGTACTGAACTTTACTTACCGACACCGTGACTGAGGCACCATACAAACCATCACCTGCAAGACTGTCATTGTGCAAGCCATCGTCATACATGAGCACACTTGTAAACTTATCTTCCTTGTCGTATCTGTAATTGAGATACATAGCTGTTGCATTGGTCACTTTGGCCCTGATGGTTACGCTACTGTCTAATTCTGGAGCTTCATTGCTGCTCTTTACAGAAACGATCGTGGGTGCAAGGGCTTTAAAATCAGCAGTATTCAAAAGATACGTAGCTCTTGCATCCATTAAGGTTGCTATCCCAGGAACTGTATAACTACTGAATGGTGCATTCTGGTCAAGACCGTTCAGAAACTGGTCGTTGGTGAAAAACTTATTGGTATCTACCAATGCTACACTTTTAATGGCTGTCTGCAGTTCTGTAAATTTCGTTTTGTATAAATTATTGGTAATAAACTCACTCAAAATAGTTTTCATGTGCGCTATATATTTCCTTTTGTACTGCGCATTACTCATCACGGCTTTGATCAGAGGCCAATAATTATCTGCTTCATGTATGTTTACAGGCAATTGTTGCATCCCCAAAACATTCTGTGCAGACAAGGAAGTATTGCTATAACCAACAAAGGGGAAGCCCCCAAAAGCCATATTTAAATCCCAAACGATCGGGTTAAAGTGTCTTGTTTTGTCCCTATACAGGTAATAGTTTTGTGAAAACACGCCAGAGTAACTATCTAGATTGATGACCAAATTATTAAAAGCCAACATCCAAATCACTCTATCTATGTCTACGATTTTATCAATACTGCTAGGATAGTTGGTAACGGTATCGCACAGGTTCACAAGTTCCTTCCAACCAGTGGTAGATTTCACTTCATAAAGGCTGCTATATGCGGTGCTATCGGCAGAAATATACCTTAAATTGCTTTTGATTTTAGTAGAAGGTGCCACACTTGGGTTACATTTCACAAATGTATGTTTTGAGGAATAAAAGTGATCTGAGCAAAAATCCTTACCAATATCTTCGGCATTGGAGTATAAGCCAATAAAAGCACCATTGATATACAGTTTTGCAAAATTGGATTTAGGGCAGTGCATATAGTTCTCTAGGATATGATATCCCAGCACCTCCCTGATCATTGTTGGATCTGCATAGTTATTACCGAGTTTTATATCCCTGATCCCATCGTAAGATTGGTTTCTAAATTTGTCCAAAGAAATATGGAAGGGATTTTTAATATAAGTAGAGTCAAAAGAGCTATTGCCCTTATATTTTACACCTACACTATCATATTGCACACCATTGATCTTCACCCAACGAGCCAAGGTATATCCCTCTGCCCCCATTTTGGCTGTATCCATTTGATAATCCCAGTTATCTTGCTCAAAAAAAACTTCTATAGTCTGGATACTATCCAAACTATAGAAGCTATTTTGTCCAAACACCATACTACCGCCACCACATATTAAAAAAATCAGAAAATAGATCGCCCTTCTCTTCATTCAAATCAATTAATAACCAATTTTTGAGTTTTGTAGGTACCGTCCGAGCCCTTTACAGAGACGATATAAAGACCTTTATCCAAGGTAGTATGAATCAATGCCATGTTACTGTAAGCATAAACTGCTCTTCCAGAGATCTCATTAATAGTAACTTCAAAGTTATCTAAAGCCCCCATATCCAAGGTTACTACCCCATTGCTAGGATTAGGATATATGTTGATCGACGATGCAACTGTTTGGTCATGAAAACCAGTAGCCTCCTCGCATGAAGTACATGCCGCAAAACAAACCGCAGAAAGAACCGTATCGGCAGCCACCGTAATACTCCGATTACCCAAACCATCCACACAAGAACCCGTAACTGCCTCCGAACCCGCTAAGGCGATCCCATTCACATATCTATATTGGTAAGTACCATCCGCAACGTATGTAATTACTTCATAAATATTATTTTTAAAGCTATACAAGGCGTTTGCCTTTGGATCTAGTCCTGAAGCTGAAGTACCTACATGCAAGCCACTCGCATCTACTACAATGTTCTTCGCATCAACCACAAAACGAACTAACTTTTTGCCTTTAGGTGCATTGCCAGCATACATGATCGCCCCAATGTCCATAACACTAGCATCTAGTGAATCTACATAGATCCATCTATTGTCCATGAAATCATTCACCCTAGAAGCAATTGGCACAAACTCGGAATCGTAGGTATAGTCTCCATTCACAAATCTATATTCATATTTCTGAAAAGCGGGGATCTCAACCTCTAAACTATAAATGTCGGTGGTGCCTTCTTTGATCATGGGCGTGAGTGTATTAAATGAATCTACTGCCAAACCAGCGACTACCTGAAAATCGCCAGTGATGTGTACTCCCGCACCCACAAGGTCAACACCCGTCATATCCACTGAAAATTTGACTTTTTTGGCATTGGACGAAAACGCTACAAGTGCTAACGAAACTACTAGTAAAACTTTTTTCATATTTATCATCTATTTAAAACAAGGGCAAATGTCTCCATCTGCCCTATTGTTGATTATTTTTCTATGCTAACTCTTCTAACCACTTTACCCGAATGAGAGGTATTTATACTCACCAAATACAATCCCTGCCTCAAGTTATCGAGATTTATTGAGTTTGTATTGCTTCCTTCAAAAACATTCTGACCAGACATGTCACTCACCGTTACGGTGAAATCTCCCAAAGCTAAGGCACCTTCTATTTTAAATGTACCAGTTGATGGATTTGGCACAATACTAATAAGTTCATTAAGATTTACATCTTCCACTTCAGAAACTATTGCATACTTGTAACCCGCAGAATACTGATAAATACAAGCATTTGCATCTGTGGTTTTCACCAAATAAATGCCATCTGCAGAAGGTGTATAAGTCTGGCTCGTAGCACCTATGATCTTTTGTCCATTTTTAAACCACTGATAGGAACTAGCTGCTGAGGAAACTAGCGCATTACCGTTTTTAGTAATGGTAGGAACCGCAGGAGCGGCATTGTCATAATAACATTTGCTATATCTGTATGATTGTGATGGATCACCGCCTGCATTGATTTGCCACAAAGTAGTGCCCGAAGGGTTAACCTCGTAAATAAGCCCGCTTAAAGCAATACAAATCAAAGTATTGCCATTGGGAAGCTGCTGAGAATTACCCTTGTTGCTTGTTTTGGAAGTTGCAACAATTCTGGAAGTATAAGAGGTCGGCGTATAGGCAGAACCCAATGTAAGATTATAATTATAGCCGTTTAGAGGTGGAGTTACCTGATCTACCGTAGAAAAACTACTAGTACCACCATTGTTAAAAGCTACCAAGTTACCACCATTGGGGTAACCTTCCGGTACCCAGTGAGCATCGTGAACCACGTTCAAAACCGCAGTACCTGTAGCACCATAGGCAGCAGGATTTCCCCACCTGTACAAGAAATCGCCACCCTTGCCGGCGTTACCACCAGCATGTGTAGCAGCCTCAGCGGTAGTCGTACTGTGATCAATCACATAAATTTCGTTTAAGTTATGGGAGCTCACCACGATTTGATCAAGCACAGGATTATAATCGATCCCATTCATGTGCATCCAATCTTTAGTCGTTTTATAGTTGATGTTCAACAATTCTGGATGATTAACGATCGAGGATTGATAGTTGGCTTTAGACGCATCAACGTTTTGAACCAAATGATCCCACACATGCCATTCCCAAACAATATCTGCACCATTGAGCCCATTAGGCTTGATTTCCATTATTTTCTCAGACTGAATCGATATATTGCTGGTAGATCCAGCTGCTGTGGCTTCAGCCGCAGTTTTAACTTCATAACAAATTACCAAAAAATTACCATTCATCATCGGACATACATCATGATGCAGGTTATAGGT
>CAMFLX010000107.1 GCA_945957555.1 uncultured Cytophagales bacterium | reverse complement strand
CTTCGTAGAGGTTGCATATATTTTTTCTATAGGGTCAACTCCTTCGTGGAAGTTGTATATATTTTTTCTATAGGCTCAACTCCTTCGTAGAGGTTGCATATATTTTTTCTATAGGGTCAACTCCTTCGTGGAAGTTGCATATATTTTTTCTATAGGCTCAACTCCTTTGTAGAAGTTGCATATATTTTTCCTATGGACTCGACTCCTTCGTAGAGGTTGCATATATTTTTTCTATAGGGTCAACTCCTTCGTAGAGGTTGCATATATTTAAACGAATATACCCATTTCGATGATCGGTTTTGTATATATCCATGCGGATATGTGTACATCCAAATAAAAAAAGCTCATATACCCATAGATATCCTAGCCCCTCAATAAGCAATAACCGTATTTTAGCGTTTCATAAGCGAAGGCAACAACGCGTCCAATCCTTCCATAGCCATCAACAAGCTTCTTTTGGAGCCCAACACGTAAGTTCTACAATCGCTTGAAACACGGCTCTTCTCATCCTTCTCAATTTCGCTTATGAGGCTAATCAGTAGCAAATACTACATACACAACTATTCAGCTTCGCAAATACATCCTAGGATTTCAGCTTTTAAAGGCACACATACAACCTTAGTTACTTGCAAAAATGCCCCCACTTGGTTTTTAGCAAACAAATGCTTTAATTTAGAGCTGCGTTTGCCCTGTATGCATTTGTCACATTCAGGTATGTTAGGCCTTTAAGACCCATTTAAACTCAATATTTCGATCAGTGTGGCTCCGCCCAAATCAAAAAACAACAATGGATTTCAAATACAGTATAGAAAACATAAGCCCAGAACCGGAGGACATAGACGACGAGATTATCTTTTTCAATTTCGATGTTTGCTATACGGCTCCCACGCAGGAAACCATAAGCGGCTTCATACCATTTCATAGGCTGAAGGAATATTTGAGGCAAAGACAGCCCTCTCTGTATGACTTTATTGAGTCTACAAGAACCAGTCTCGACCTTTGGGGCCCAGCCGAAGCCAGTACGCTTGAGGCTATGGGAGAGGAAGCTATGGCACAGTTACACGAGCACCTTTTGGCGTACATGGAAGAAACCAATTATGCACAACTCCATTACGAATGGTGGCAAAACCTCCAGAAACCTCGTAGTAGCGAACGCACACATGAAATCGCGACAGATCTTGGCTCTTTGATAGAGGAAAGTCGCGACACAATGAAACGCAGTAGGGCTTTTTGCCAAAAAGCAGAGCGCTCAGTACGAGAGATTGCCCTAGAAATATACCCCGAAATCGCCGACCTCGACCCTGAGCAACTGCTCAAGTTCAAAAACCTCTTTGTGAATCAAATCGTGGAAATGCAAGAACGGATCCATACCCTCTTGAATAATAAGATTGATGATTGAGGGGTAATGGACTTTAAAACAGGCTAAGCTTATTCCTAAGGCATATAAGTCTTATAAGCATTTGGATTTCACATAATTTTGTCCTTATTTCAAGCTACTAATTAGTACAGATCATGATACGTTTCATACCCATAAGCCTTTTTTGCATAGTCATGGCCCTGATCGGCCTTAGTTCATGTAACAACAGTGAGAAAGCCCCAGCGCATGCCAGCGCCATAGCCCCACCCTTCAAAAACATACGGGTTCCACAGCAAGATTTCAAGATAGACGCCAGCAAAGAGGCCATAGTACACTTGCCAAAAGGTGGGAGTATTACCGTACCTGCCAATGCCTTTGTAGATAGCGACGGCAATGTACTCAAAGGTGAGGTGACGCTCCAATACAAGCAGATGAATTCTGCTGCGGACATCATAGCAAGTGGTATACCCATGGTAGCTGCTGACGAAAACGGTCAAGTACAACAAATGCAGTCGGCAGGCATGTTTGACATCCGTGGCATGGCCGCAGGCAAAGAAGTATTCATTGCCAAAGACAAAAGTCTACAAGTAAACATGGCCAGCACCGTTAAGGGCGAATATGATCTTTTTTACCTAGAAGAAGAAAAACCACAGACTGCCAGTGTGGGCTTCATTCCCCAAGCACTTGCGGCAGGCAATGCCCCTGCCCCCAAAACATGGTGGAAAAAAATAACCAAGAACATCCCCGAGACCAAAGACATTCCTCAAGCACTTGACTCTTTCAAACTCAAGTACAACACCAAAGACTTTCCAGAAAACAAGGCACTAGAACAGATCACTTGGAAGCTGAGCGATGTGAGTACCAACCCTAAAACGGCCGCCAACGCATGGGTGCTGCAAGAACCATGGAACCACATCAGCGCTGTAAAGACCAAATACAAAAGCAGGCTGTTAAATGCTTTTACTGAAAACCTCAGTATTTTGCCAGACAGCTCTGGCTATTACTCATGGGGCGGGGAAGGGAAAAGTGTTAAGCTATACAACATAGAAGGCAAGCTCCTCAAAGAACTCGTCAAAGGTGAAATCATCAGCCGCTTCGAAGAACAAAACGCCAAACAAAACTACATGATTGTAAAGACTGAACAAGGCATCAGTATCTATGATTTTAAGGGGACTTTACTTGGTCAAGTAAAAGGTATAGCGTATGCGGAGGCCTTGACAGAAGAGACCATCCTATATACTAAACCCAATGCAAATAATGAGAAAAATACCCATTTAACCTTAGCTGACATCTATGGAAAAGTAATCAATGATATTAGTATACAACCATATAATGCTTATGCAACCCAATTCTTCACTGAGGCTTGCTATACTTTTCTTAAAAAGAATAAGGTCTTATTGATCGATGACCAAAAAGGTTTGAGCTTATATGATCTCAAAGGTCAATTGTTGGCACAGGCCTCAGGATTAAACGCAATCCATCCACATCATTACTGGAATGGCCTTCGTCAGGAACAATACTTTTATTGCGAAGATGAAAATGAGCACTGCTATGTCTGGGACTGGAAAAACAACAAACAGTATTTTATAAAGGAAGCAAGTTATATAGACGATATTCATCCAGAGAAAACAGAACTTATTTATGCAAAAAAAACTCCTCATCAAGATAAATATTCAAAATACATTTACAATTGGATTACCAGTAAAGAAATAAAGTTAGATACTTATAGTGATGACGATTACACTCATTATTCTAATTATTACTCTCCAAAGGGACATTTTATCAGATCACATACATATATAATTGAGAGTATAAATGGCTTATACAACGATGACGGGCAAAAAATATCTGAAGGGATAAAGGGATATTTCCAAATCAACGATTCGGAAGAGCTTTGTTTATCCAATGCTCCTAAAAAGCATTACCTTTTAGACGCAAAAGGAAACATCATTAAAAACTTTAGCGATCAGGACAGCTCCTTAAACTCGTCTTGGTTGGGTAAAAACAAAGTCATTACCTTTAATAATTCAGGGATTCTTTCAGAATTTGACCTCAAGGGCCATCTCCTCACGCGTTATAATCTAGGCTTGCAGGGTAATCCGATAATTGTCAACGACACCATGATTGCTCTCACAACAACCGAAAAAAGTGTCTTGTTATATGACAAAAAGACTAAAACCATAAACCAGGCGATCAATGGCAACATAATTGGTTATCCCACCATTTTCAAAAACAATATAGTGTTCATTGGCAGATATGGAGAATGGGGAGACGACAAGAGCAGTATATGGAAACTCACTAAAGAGGCTACCCAAGTGGGAGAATATCAACTTTGCTTGAGCAACAAAGAGAAAATGTTTCAAACCTACGTGTTCCTTACGGGAGCAGAACTGAAGCAACTGGAGGCTTTTCAAAACCTTAAAGCGCAATTAGAAAAGAAAGAAGCCAAACGCAAGGAAGATGAGGCCGCGGTACTGCGTAGTTTCCAGATCAGTAAGTTTGGTATCTATAACTGGGATGTATTCTACCACAACGAAAAAGAGGTGATCGCCTTTGCCCTTAGCCTTGAAGCCGATAGCCTACTCGACGGCCATACCGATTTTACGGCTTTCTTGGTGACTGGTCAAGACCAAAACGTGGTGGTAAAGTTTCGCAAAGAACAACTGAGTGGCTTTAAGTTTTGGGCCAACGAAGCCGCCCAGCTCTTGGTAGTATTGCCCAATGGGCAGATCGGGCTCCTAGACCAGAAGGTCTTTGCCGATATGGACAGGGAACGTCTCAAAAAGGAAAAGAAAGGAAGCTTTAAACTCAAGATCTACGATGCTGTGGAGAGTAAAAAGGTCTTGGAAGAACTCCTAAGTAAACAACCGGTATAATAGCAGCTAAAATTAAATACAACAATAAAAACAGGTATAATGGAAACAGAACAAATATTAGACACCCATCTACAAGAACCACAAAAACGCAGAAGAGCGCTATTGCCTCTTTGGATCAAGGTCTTTACATGGATATTTCTCATCTTTGGAGCTGTTGTACCCATTGCGCTGGTATTGGGTATCTTGGGCATCAACTTTAACCTCTCACTTTTTGGACTTGAAACTACTCAAGTGTTTTCTATTATCGGAATTATCATAGTCCTTTTGTTTGCAATCAAAGGGATTACCGCATGGGGCTTATGGACAGAAAAAGATTGGGCCATCACTATTGGACAAACCGATGCCATCATTTCTATCATTATTTGCGTAGTGGGCACTTTCATAGACACGAGCGGAGGTTTCAAACTTACCGTCAGACTAGAACTGATCCCTCTCATTCCTTACTTGATCAAGCTTAACAAAATCAAAAAACTCTGGTGATCATTTAGTTCAACTAATTGTTGACATCTTACAAAACAGTGCAAAAACAATAGATTTTGCAGATGCCTCTGACTAGTGAGGATACAAAACTTAAATTTGGGACCTCTGGAGCTTGGAGCCAATGGAGCATTCTAACAAACACTTATTAATCCACAAGAAAAAACATCACAGTAACATGAATTTAAAACCAAACGGACGTATTTGGATCGACACCGAACAGGGTGCTTTTATGGGTTACGGCAGAATTGAGCTCCTGGAGAAAATACTCAACTTTAGCAACCAATATTACTACTCCTACATAGGCGGAGCCAATGCTGGCGCTTATTACTATATCAGTTTGACGTGTAATGTAAACTGATGGGATAAATAGGCAGCATCACTGTTAAGGTCTTGGCGCATCTAGAACAGTGGTAACATTACTTGATTCAAAACCTCAAAACAAAACCACCTTTTCATAGGAAAAGAATATTCATCTTCGTTTAGAATTAAACAAAACCCATATATTTGAATAATATGTTCAAGGTATTAAAACAATAAACTGTTTTAATTTTAATAAGATAAGAAGTTCATAACATGAAATCCACACTTTATATATTGACATGCATTGCGGCATTGAGTTTCATTTCATGTGATCGTGTGAAGAACAAAGCAAAAGAATTTTCGAACAGAACAGAAGAAAAGGTAGATGAAAAGGCCAAAGAGCTTGCCAATAAGGTGACTCCTCAGTTTGATGCTTACAAACCAGATACTAAGTTCAACAAGGAACGTTTTAAAGATTTCCTACAAGTTGAACTTACGACAGACATCAAAAACATTTACTGTTACGACGATGCCATCGGTGCAGATGCTGACTACCAGTTTTCGTTTAACTGTGACAGCTCCACCGTCAAACGAATCATCGAAAAACACCAGTTGACCTTGCACAAAGAAGCAGATGACTTTGCCTTTGGACTCCAAAACGATTTTGAATGGTGGGATAAGAAAAAAATCAAAAAACTATACTTATATAGCTGGAAAGGTGATCATGAATACCATAAATACTTTTGGTATGACAATACTGAACAAAAGGCCTATTATTTCGACTTTGATCTGTAGCAGATATAGCATTGGTCGATCGACAGTTCATAAACTCTTTATATATTAATAGCTCAGTTATTCCGAGGATTGCCTACACCAGTAAGCAAGAGATAATGACAATTTATGGAAAAACAGATCTTGAATTGGCAAAAGAACCTTTGAGCCATCTATTTAAGAGCATTTTATGAAGATGATTCTCCATAAAGCTCTTTAGCCTTTCTTTTAGAGTTTGTTTTCTTAGCTGTTTTTCCCAAACTTTTTGCTCTCCAATCATAAGTGTTATTTTTTGCATGTTATGTATGATTTTAAAATACATCACAAACATACAATAGTGTTCAAGTATCCATTTTAACCATATTCCCAAATGTTTTAACTATATTTCATTAAAGCTGTTTTTGCGGAGTAAACAATTCATTTAGGGTATCATAAAACAATTCGTATCAAAACGCAGGCCCCCATAGTTTACACCATGAAGGCCTGCGTTTATAAAAGTTTTATCTGAAGATACGAAAAAGGTCTCTTCAATACACTTACTTTCTCTTAATAGTAATCCTCTCTGGAGCTGACCATACCTTGTGTTCGCTGGTATAGTACAGATACCCTGAAGATGCTTGTGCTTCGTACTCGCCAGCAATCTCAGCCTTCAGATCTAAGTTGATCTCTCTGGTTTCCTCAGGCAACATCTGGCGATAGTAGAAGAAGATATTGTTATCGCGCACTTCGTAGAAGTCTACTTTCTTTTTCTCCATCAGCTCTTTCAACTGCCAAGGCTGCGCACTCAATCCTGCTGGGATACCCACGATGGCCATCGTCATCGGTTGACCTTCTTTGGTGGTGTTTTTAAGCACCGTGCTCAGCCTTACGGTTTCACCGACATAAGCAGTTTTGTCGCTGAGTTTTGTGTTGATGCTCACCTTACAATCCTCATGATTGTTGGGCAAGGTAGTGCTCCAGTTTACTGACATCGCATAAGGCAATGGATTCTCAGCGTTTTTATAGCGAATCTTCACATGGTGTTTTCCTTTACCAAAGTACTTATCCAAGCCCTCTATCACGATTGCATCTCTTTCTCCTGCCGCATAACTCTTCTCAGCCACTTTGAATCCATCAATAAGGATTTCTATGGTACCGCTTTCGTCAGTCTTTCTCGTATACTTTGCATAATTGGTCAATGCTTTGAGTGCAAGCACTGTACCCTGGGTAGAGCTGAAACCTCCCGATCCAGAACGTGAGCCCACCAAAAAGCCTACGGCATTGCTCAGTGCTACTTGATCAGGCTTGTGTGATTTCAATATTGCCAAAATCGTCAAAGAAGTGGTCTCAATAGTCAATGATTGTCCTTGAGAATAAGTTATAGAATGAGTAGTACCTGTCCAACTGCCCTTTTTATCTTGCATTTTGTACAATACCTCCATTACTTTATTACCTCTGGCCTCATCTTTCAAATTATACAGCGCGTTTGCCGCCAGCGCCAACTGATACGGATCTTTATTGGCCATAGCCTTATCATACACCTTATCGAGTTCCTTTTTGATCTCCAGATTCCCCGCTTCCGACAAACCATACACGATATAGGCGTTTGTTACATCTTCACTCGCTCTACCAAACTCATCCAAGGCTTGAGCACTGCGTTTAAAACCACCGTTACCATCTCTACGATCAAGCAACCAAGCCGTAGTACGTTGCACCATGGCTTCATCCACGTGACCATATACCTTTTTCATATCGCTAAACTGCATAAGACCATAGGCCGTAAGTCCTTCATGTGCCGGTGCGCCACCAAACCACTCGTAACCTTTCTCCTTGGTTTCGTAAGTAACCAATCTTTTGTAACCCTTGTCGAGCAATGCTTCTACTCTTTCCGAAGGCGCTTCTTCCATCTCTGAGAGATATTGTTTCACCATCACGTTAGGGTAATTACTCGTAGAAGTTTGCTCAAAGCAACCGTAAGGCTCGCGCAAGATCGACTCTATCCCTTTCATGAGATCTGAGACCACTGATGGATAGGCAGTAAACGATGCCACTACTGAACCTTCCACTAGGTTTTTGATATCAAACTCATATTCCTTGTCCTTTTCTCTACCTGCCATGGATACCATGAGCGGAAAGCCCCTTGGAGAGATCTTTATTTCTTGGCTAAAGGCATCCTTTAAACCTTTACCTTCAAAGGCAAAACCAATGGTGTCTACACCAATGTGAGTACCTGTTTTAAAATCCAAATACAAAGTCTTGGCTTCTTGCGCTGCAATGCTGATAGTAGAAGGCAATGAGGAAACCAATTGCAAGCCCGCAGGAATATTTAAGCTGAGCTTACCCGAAAGCTGTGCTGATGTATTGTTTTTAAGGATCAAAGGAATGGACACCAAGTCTCCCGTAGTGATTTCCACTGGCACTTTTACCTGCATACCAAAAGGCAATTGAGTAAAATAGGTCTTCTCTACCCTACCAATGCCTCCATCGGATGCAATACCTTCTGCAATCGCCCTGAAAGAGGTAATCTCGTCTGAATTATAGAAAGAAACCACTGCTTTACCTGTTCTGTCCGTTTGTAAGTTGCCGTTCCAATAGATGGTACTACGGAAATCCGTCCTTACCTCTGGCTGCGCGTCATGGGAATAATCTGGCGTAGCAAATACACGAGCCCTGTAGTATTTCGGTGCTTGAGGAATCTGTGCTTGCTTGTCAGCCCTTTCCTCCATAACCTCATCGGCCATCCAAGCAGCATGCTCCTTCATCATTATTTTTTTCTTTTCTATGGGCTTGGCCATCATCACCGACTCAGCTTTTTCCACTATAGGCGCATCATCCTTTACGGGTACTGCCCTTTGTTTCAGTTTCACATGCGCCTGTGGCTTATCCACCACCTCCACATTTTCCATAAGCTGCGGATCCACCGCACCGCCCACAGGCATATTTCTCATCGGAGCCTCTGGAGCAGGTGCATTAAACATCAAACCATCCTCATCTCCCTTACTGTACATCTTGCGATATTGTTTGTTTAGGTACACGTTCATTTGATCGGTATACTCGGCTACCACAGCAGTTTGCGCTTGGAAGCCATCTGCTTTTATTTCAAGGTAAGCGAGTTCGCTCAAGTCCACGTTATGTAGGGTAAAGCGTCCTTCTTTGTCAGTAACCGTTTTGATATTTGTGTTTTGCACCGATACAGTAGCACCTGCTAGCTGCGTTGCCTTGTAAGCATCTGTAACGATACCCGACACGATGGCCTTTTCTGCCGCATACTGGGTAGCAGGGAGACTCTTATCGAGAACCTGCTCCCAAGTAAATCTTCTCCAACCAGAAGTGAGCAAGAGTTTGTCAAGTGCCTCTTCAGATTTAGCCTCTTTGGTATCGAAGTAGAACGCTGACTCTTCTATCTTTCCTTTGAGGTCGTACTGCAACAAGAGCGAAGAAAGAATATTGCCCTGTTTATCATCGGCAAAGCTCAGGACTTTATCATCCACCACCGAAAGCGAGAGGTTCGAAGGCATCGGCAAGCCACGCTCGTCAGTAACTTTGACCGTCATGTTTACTTTCTCCCTAGGCAGGTACTTCTCCTTATCGGTTTCTATCGAAATCTTCAACTGTTTCCCCTTGTTCACGAAAGCTAAACGCTCCGCACGGGCTACGGCTTTCTTGTCAAACAAGGTAATCTGCGTAACACCAATCGGAAAATCAGCCACAGAGATATTGAATTGATTGATACCCTTGGTAGCATTGAATGACTTGGTGTACAAAATATCACCTCTCACCTGCGCAACGATAGAAAGTTCCTCAGCCTCTGTAGATGTAATACTGATCGGCAATACCTCATCAGTTTGTTTACCCACATGGAGCGTATAGCCCCTCTCCAATGCTTCTGGCAAAGCATACACCATTTCGATCTTCTCTGGTTTGCTGATCTTGGCCGTATACTTTTCGCCTTTGAGCGGTTTAAAGTCCACAGAACCCATACCTTGGTGATAAGACTGAAAACGAATCACTTCTTGGTTTTTGGAATCGAAGATCGCCCCTTCTATGTCGGCAGGTTTACCAAACTCATTCAGAGCCTTAAAGGCTAAGGTGTTCTTAAAATCAGCAAGCAAATCGCCACCTTCTGGGTAAAACGTAAGACTGATGTTGTTGAGCACGATTGGAATAGATCTTGAGATAGACTCTGTGTTACCCTCGTAAGCAATCATGATGTTCAAGAGACCATCGTTGCTGTTGAGTTTGGCGGGTAAGTTGAATTTCACTTTCGCCTTACCTTCAGTATCAGTAGCACCTTTCCCTTCTAGTATTTTCTTGCCATCCACAGAAGCTGTAAAGGTATAGGCATAGTTAGAAAGGCTTTCGTTTTCCATAGTCTGCAAGCTCAAGCTTGCAGATACTTCGTCCGAAGCGCCATAGGCCTTGCGGTCGAAGTCGAGCTTCATCTTCAGGCTTGGCAATACCACCACCTGCACCTGAATTTCTTTTTCGAAGAAGGATTCTTCGTTTTTCTGCCATTGGGTATAGGCTTTAACTTTGTAAAGCCCACCTGGCATGCTCTCATCTAAGAGAAAATCACCACTGGCGGCACCGCTCTTAGAGATCAGCGCGATTTCTTTTTCTACACTTCCCTTAGGGTTGATGAGCTCTACGTGCAGCACATCACTTTGTGCAGAGGCCTTGAGGTCACTGCCGTTTCTCACATAAGCCTTAAACCAGATCGTTTCGCCTGGCTTATAAAAGGTTTTGTCAAAATGAAGGTACACACGGTCTTCCGGCCTTTCCTTGCTGGCCAAGCTGAATTTTTCTGCGATGTTCTTGATCATATCATTGGTATATTCAAATAGTGAAACATTAGCGGCTTTTCCCAAGCCCAATACGCCTAGGCCCAATAAGGAGAGCCAGGCAACAACTTTACTTTTTCTAGATTTAATTTCCATAACAGCGGCTTTATCCGTTCATACAAACCTCCACTAAGAAGGCCTTTGGATAGAAGAGGGACATGCCGACACATTTCCATAAATGTAATATAATTTTTTTTCCAGAACACAAACATTGTAGGACTCTTGGCTTGTTTGTTCTGATTCTTTGAGCATCCTCACGATCCTTTGGGATACTATTACGACGATTATTAATCCATAAGCTACTTTGGTAAACTGAAACAACCCTTTCAATGATTAGACATTGGCGATATGGAGGAATCTTGCTACCTTAGAACTATAATAACAATGTAAAAAAAAACGCTTTTCTAGACTAGAGTTTTATAATGCTTGCAATGCATGGCAAGCTTCGATCAATTTCTAAACTACTATTTCCCAAACTTTGGTGTAGCATCATAAGTTTTTTACAAGTTGGTATTAGATAACTTTTAATTTTCTATAGGAGATCCCTCTTACTAGCTTGAACAATGTCTTGGACAAAGTCATTTTTTTATGGAAAAATAATTTGCCCAAACTCGCCTCAAACATATACGTCCTAATGTATGTGTATAATGGCCTAGAGCTCATGCTTCAGGCTGAATAGATAATTATATCAACAATCTCATTTTAGAATTTCTTTAAACTTTTTTCAAATTGAAAACACTCAACAAAATGCCTCGATTTCCTAAATGGAAAAAGGCTCTTCGTAACGCAGGTGCAGTGCTCGGCGTAGCCATGCTAGGCATCGTTCCTTACAGCGCAGAGGCGCAAAAAGCAAAAAAAATAGGTAGTCTAGCCGCATTCAAGTTAGGGCTGACCTCTCAAAATGCCAATCCTACTTCACGCACATCCGAAGTGGGCTTCACTCTGGTTACGAGCGGCTCTAACCTCAATGCCAAGATTAATGCACATAAAGTGGATGGATCTATCGAGCATTTCATCGGTAGTGTAAGTGGTAGTCCCAGCTCTACAGTGTTCTTCCACTTCAAGGATGGCAAAGTAGAAGGTAAAGCCGTATTGCTTAAAGAGAAAAAGTCGTATGAATACTCCACTAATACCCTTGGTGAAGTGGAAGTAAAGGAAGCTGACATCCATGATGTGGTATGTGTAGACTACAAGGCTAACTCAGCGGCACCTGCACAAACTACAGCGGCACCTGCGCCTCCAGCGGGGTCTTATGTGTACAACTTGCAGAGCTTACCAGGTTCACAAAACGTGCTTAAGCTCGATTTTGATGGCGAGTACGTAGTAAGTTCTGCTTGGAACGGTGGCAACCCTATCAATGCGCTTCCTTATGACATTACCGAAGCGGGCGTAGTAGAGGCTTGGGAGATCATCTCTGAAGATTTTAGAGCCTTCAATATCAACGTGACCACGAGTGAGGCCATATTTCAAGCTGCTCCAAAATACAGCAGAATGAAGTGTATCTTCACACCTACCAATACAGCAGCCCCTAATTATGGTGGAGTAGCCTATATTGGTTCATTTCAGTGGAATGACGACACCCCTTGCTGGGTATTCAATGGTGGTTCTAAAGTAGGTGCTGAAACGGGTTCTCATGAGCTAGGTCACGTAATGGGTCTTGGCCATGATGGAAGAACCAGTCCTGTAGAAGAATACTATGGTGGTACAGCTACTTGGGCGCCTATCATGGGCTATAGCTACTACTCTGAGCCTGGTCATTGGAGCAAAGGCGAATATGCCAATGCGAATAATACAGAGGATGACATTGCGATCATTGCTAGTATGCCTGCTTCTACTACTACCACTGTAGGTTTCAGAACTGATGAGGCGGGAAGCACTAGTGGCACTTCAAAACTATTGGTTACCAATGCTTCTGGTGTGATTGATGCCGTTCAAAACATAGGGATCATTACCAGCCGTACTGACGTAGATGTGTATCGTTTTACATCTACTGGCGGTGCTGTTAACATCACTGTAAGCGCTACCATACCAGCACATGCCAACTTGGATGTCATATTGACTCTTAAAAACAGTGCGGGCACTACAGTAGCTAGTGCTAATCCTACTTCGAGCATGGATGCTTCTGTATCAGCTACGCTTGCGGCAGGCACTTACTATCTATTCATTGACGGAACGGGCCTAGGAGATCCTGTAGGTATTGGCTATTCTGACTATAGCTCTATTGGCCGTTACAAAATCACTGGTAACATAAATAGCACTACCACTTGTCTTGTTAACGAAACCACACCGGCTTCTACTCAGTTTGTGGTGAGAAACGCATGGCATGATGAGGCTTCTGGTTCTGGCGTTTCTAACGAATCGGGTGCTCTTAAAGTAGTACACCGTGCTTATGGCAACAGCGACCTTTGGGTGTTGGAGACTGGCAAGACGTTCAGCGTGACCAACGGTCAGGTGTACAATATCAAGTTTGACTTCAAGGATTTTGCGGCTAAGCCTGTTACTAATGTACAAGTAGGGTTTGCCACGGGCATTAATACAGGAGGAACTGCACCAAATCTAGTAGGTGCTGTGGCGACATTCCCTTCTGGTTACTCCTCATCTTCATTCACCACCAAATCAGTAAACATCACGTCGACCTACACAGGAACAGTGTTCTTAGCTGTAAGGCTGAACTGGGGGGCTCAGCCTACAGTACAAATCTCTGACTACATCAAGAACTTGAAAGTATGTGTTGGTTCAGGTGCTCAGTCCAAATATGACTTCCTTGAAGAAGAAGTGGCTGCAAATGGCCTCTTGGTAAGTCCAAACCCTTCAGAATCGGAATTCCAGACTTTGGTACAAAAAGATGTCGCCTTGATTAATATTGCTGACCTTCAAGGAAGAAGCGTGTATTCTAAAACCGATTTAGCTAAGGATGCATCGTTCTCTTTTGGAACTCAGCTAGGTGCTGGTATTTACATGGTTCAGGTACGTTATGTAGACGGCACCCAAGAATCATTCAAGATTGTTAAATCTAAATAACCTCAATTCGGGATAAGAATTAGTTATGAGCCAATACTCTGCGGGCGGTAAGCGCAGGAAAGGTGTGAAATCTAGCCGCATGGACAGGGCGGGGTGGGTTTGTGCGCAAAATGCGGATAGATTTGGTCTTTCCTGCCTCCCTTTGTTTTGTTACTTTTATTTGGGTGAGCAAATAAAAGTAAAGAACATTGCATACTGAAAATGTATTTGAACAGATATTACTAAATTAAAATGCTCATAAACAAAAAGATATAAGCAATACATGTTTTTCCTTATCCCGAATTGAGGTTAAATAAGTAGTATTTGGATTTATAGGACCATCGCTGCAATATGCGATGGTCCTTATCTAAAAGAATAATAATGAGACAATTTCAAAACTAGAGGTGTCCCAAAAACTATATTCCTCCTAACTTCTACTGAAACAGCTAACCATACCAATCAAAGCAACCCAAACCCTATTTTCTCTTCAGAATTTGCTGTGACCACAACTCTTTTCCAACCTTAAGGGTAATGAGTGTGGCCTGTGATGCGATTTGGTCAAGGGAAAACTCCTGCTCATAAAATCCAGTGTCTTGCCTTTCGGTGTACAAGGTTTTGATTTTCCTGCCCTCAGCGTCCCAAAGCTGTATGCTGACCCTAGCCTTTTCTGCTACTTTATATTTTACATGAATATTTTGCTCATATGGATTGGGATAGACCACAAAATAGTTAATCGGATCTACCAAGGGACTATCTACCTTAGAAATCACATTAGCACCAGACAGTTTGATTTCTTTAGTAGAATCTTTAATAATGCTAAAATTATCTCGCATTACACCTGTATTATCCAAGAAGACTACTTGTAATGTATCTTTAATTTCCACCACCAATGAACCTGTATAAGTACATAACGAAGTGTACATAAGGCTACTTGTGATCAGGTTATCTGGCTGACTTTGCCAAAAAGTGGTATTGTTTACATATCCAGAACAGCCCATTACGGTATAGACGCAGCCAACATTAGGATACTTTACATCTTTAGGATTTTTGAAATAGGGCTCTCCAAGTTGCTTTTTGCCACTGTACTGTTCGTTGACGATAGGAGTGCCCTCTGTAAAAGTAGAAGAATTACCATAGTAGCCATGTACCATGTAAGAGCGTTCATAAGCATGGCTGTGCCCATTAAGCACCAAATCTACCCCATGCTGTTCCAATATTGGTAAAATCTGCTCCCGCATCTCCATACACATCACATCGTCGCCACTGGTAACGTCTGAGTCATGCGTACCTTTAGTGTATGGCGGATGATGCCAATAAGCAATAACCCATTTACGGACATTGGCTGCCAGATCCGCCTTTAGCCATGTAGCCATCTCCTCAGTACTATAGCGCGGACTCCCATATGAATCTAAGGAAATCAAGTGCACGTTTGCATAGTCAAAAGAATAATAGGCTTTATGGAAAGAAGCAACACCACCGGCTTCTCCTTTCAGTGGCGTACTAAAGATCTTAAAATAAGGGGCATCATCTAACATGTTCATATAACTTCTCAAGTCATGATTCCCTGGGCAAGGCCATAGAGTCGTATTTTTGAGCTGCTGCTCAAACATGTTTTCGAACATCGCAAATTGATACTCTTCATCTGTACCTTCAGTATAGGCGTTATCGCCCAAGAGTAGCCATAGGTCAGTAGATCTATCTTTTTTATAATTCATGTAGGCATCTCTCACCCATCTTTGTTCATCTACCGTCTTACCTGCATCTCCCAAAGCCCAAAGTAATACCGGCCTTTCTGATCCTTTTGGTGGATGTGTTTTGAAATATTGAGTAGTATCAGCGCTAATCATCAGGCTGTCTCCTATCTTACCTACAGCATAATAATATTTAGTTTCTGCTTCTAGATTCCCCAAGAACACCACATGATCTCTGCATTGTGCAGTATCTGCTACTTTTCTATCGAGTAAATCTGGGTGTTTCCCGTATCTGACTTGAGCATTGCAGGTGTCTGTAGTACGCCACCTAATCACGATACTTGTGTCTGTAGCTATTTGCAAATAGGGCCCACGAACAATCTGCCCACTTACCTGCATTACATTTACCGATTGAGAATAACCTACTACAGCCCCAAATACTGATAAAAGATATATGGAAAGGAATTGGTATCGCTTATGTGTTATGATCATTCTATAAATTTAATTCTTTTTAAAATTAGAATATAAAAATTGTTTTTTCTCAAGATCCTATATGGACCTAAATTGGGGACATAGCAATTGCCTTAGATGAGGCGGGAATCTGACATTCAGTACACCTCATTGCAAGATTATTTTGGTAGCTAAACATATATCTTCATTATAAATAATCGACAATATTCACAAATACATCAATAAAACATTTGTACACACAAATAATTCAAATAAATTTGTCCCGATTTATCAATAATTAAATGAATATGAAACTAGTTAATGTATTCTACTTTCTGTGTTTGTTATGCTTTTTGCAATTCAACACTACTTCGATGTACGCCCAATGTGGCAAAGTAATGACCAAAGAGGATCGACTCCATTATCATGAGCATCTTGAGAATTTTAAAAAATCGACCAATGGCCTTAAGTCAACTGCCGCCAATGACTGGATGAGCGTGCCCATCACAATTCACGTAATTAATAAAGATGACGGTACTGGAGGATCAAAACAAACAGATATACTAAGAGATTTACAAAAGCTCAATGCCATATTTTATGGTGCCAAAATCAAATTTTATATTTGTGGCAACATAGACTATGTAAACGCCACGGCTCGTTTTGATTATTCCGATACTGTGGCAACTACAAACCTACCCAGTTCCTATGATGTACTGAATACTATTAATGTCATTTATTATCATTCATTAGATTTAAAAGGATTTGGTAAAGCTGGCGGCTTCGCTTCTTTCCCTGGAGGATCTTTAAGGATTTATATGAGCCAATCATCGGACGA
>CAMFLX010000106.1 GCA_945957555.1 uncultured Cytophagales bacterium | reverse complement strand
CGAGATTCCTCTACGTCTCGTGGGCTCGGAGATGTGTATAAGAGACAGCATCAAACTCGTCTTGATTATTGATCTCATCAAATAATTGTATGATTTTTTTGTCATCTCCATTGCCAGAGCCTGAAATTTGTACTTTAAAGTACCTTTTCTCACTTTTAGTGAGTGATTTTATAAGTTCGTATAAGTTTCGTGAACGTACTCTAGACACCGTAATTATATATGGAAATTATTGTAAATTTAGCATATATATATTGATTTGCAAATAATTGAAGGCGTAGTAAAATGGATGGATCGAAGGAGAGGGTAATGGACTAAGCCACTAGGTTTTTGTATAAGGTGCAAATGTTTAACGTGTTATGCACGCTGTATTCGATTTTGTCTATGAATTTGTTAACTATGGCCAAACCTAATCCACCAGTAGCTTTGTTTTTTGCCAAATCTCGCACGTTACTTGGCTCATATTGGGTAGGATTAAATGATTCTCCCTCATCAATAATTTTCACGACAATGCAAGAGTTTTTTTTAGTCAATTCAATTTTGATAAATCCGTCAACCTTATTAGTTTTTGAGTGCTCAATGATGTTCGCACATAATTCATCTATAGCCATGACTAGCTGAAAAGAAATATTTTCATCTACTGGTATCTGATCTAAGACATTATTGATATAGTGTCTTAGTTTAGACAAGTTTTGATTTCTACACTCTATGACAAACACATTATCCATTTAGATAAATTAATGCCTCTTCTTTGTTGGATTTAATTTGAATCAAATGATTGAGTCCTAACATGTCGAAAACTGATTTGATTTTAATATTCAAATTGTATAAAACAAACTTGATGTCCTTATCTTGACAGTCTTCTACATTTGACATAAACACTCCAAGTCCTGCAGACGAAATATATGAAAGGTGGCTACAATCCACCAATATTTTTTTTGAAGAAGATGCGATTCCTTTTTCAAATTCCTCATCGAGTAGTATTGAAGAAGATGCATCTATTTCCCCGTCTATTGATATTTGATAAATATCGTTTATTATTTGAGATGTTATATTCATTTTTGTTGACACTGACGAATTCATAAAACTATTTAATTTTGATTGTGATAATTGTACAATCGTCTTGTAAGTTTTTGGTATTAGTGAAATTATACAAATCGTCTGTAATATGTTTTATAATCGTTTTTGTATCTTCTTCTACGTTATTTATTAACGATTGGTTCAGATTTGCATAATCAAATTCTTCGTTTTTACTGTTTTTTCCCTCAATTAGCCCATCCGTATATAATAATATAATATCATTTGAGCTATAATTAATAATATGTGGTTCTAAAAAGGAGTTAAACCGTTCTCTTTTTACCATTCCCAAACCAAAACCATTGTTGTGGATAAATTCCGTAGTTTTGTTTTCGGATGAATAATATAGCAATGGACAGTGACCAGCCCTGATATGAGAAATTTGTCTTAATTCGGTGTCAATGTATAACATGGTAAGTGTTATAAAGTTTTTCTTTTCTAGGCACTCATTCATCACATCGTTCATTTTCATGATAACCTCTGATAGGCCTAGATTGGAGTTGACTAAGGTCAAAAACACTCCCTTAAGCTGTGCTGTATAGAATGCGGCGCTCGTACCTTTACCAGATACATCTGCGATGACTATGGTGTACTTTGTTTCTGAAATCTTAAAATAATCGTAATAATCTCCGCCGACTTCCTCGGCTGTTTTGTAAAATGTTGAGATGTCAAAATATTGATTGTGAGGAATAGAATGGGGGAGGAGGCTCTTCTGTACCTTCTCGGCAATATTAAGTGCCGCTTTATAGCGTTCATTAGCTATCTTTTCCTCAATCAATCGAGCATATCTGATGGTAACACTCGCTTGACTGGCATAAGTTTCAATGATTTCAATACCATCTTTTTCGAAGCTTTCTCTTACCTCTGAACAGATAAGTAAGTAGCCAATTTGTTCATTAGAAGCCTTTAGGGGTATCCAAAGTAGAGATTTTATCTTGAATTTTTTAAGGAAATCCGAATGTTTAAGATCATTTACGTTTTTTAAATAAATGGTTCCACTGTCAGGTTTGTAGGAGTTCTTCCTTAGTATTGACTTTAATGTGAGCATGTCGTCTTGTGTGAAGATACTACCCACATTTTCGAAAAACTTGATATGACCATTATCAGATATTAATAGCGCAGAAGAACTCGCATTACTTGCTGAAAAGCAGCCAACCAATAAGCTTTCAAAGATGTCTTTCTCATTTTTGGCTGATTGTGCATCTTGGGAGAGTCTTTGAAAGTTTTTTACTTCGTCGAGCTTGTTTTCAAAGACAGAACTCGTGGGTAGATTAAAAAGTAAAACTAATACGGAGAATAGTGGATAGGTTATAGAAAATGTCAATAAGGACATGATAAAAACATTGTTGGTGATGTCAAAGATGAGCTGAACTGATTTTGATTGGCTGTAAAAGTATTCTAAAAAAGTCAAGGAAATGATTAGCATAATGAAGAGATTAATCATGCTAAACAATTTTTGTTTGTATTTAAAATAAGCTACCCATTTGATATGTGATGATGCAAAAATTAGAGAAAGAGAGAACGTGGAAAATATGATTAAGAAAACGGTGTCCTTAAATTTGAGCTGAAATACACCCAGTATTGTTGAAAAGGAAATCGCCCAACCAAGAATTCTCCAAAATTTATCAATAAAACTTGTTTTTAGATACAATGACATTTTTTTGAAGATAAAGAAGGTGTTACATAACATTGTTACCAATAGTGTTATGTTTAGGTGGTAAAGCATGTTTTTTATCCAGTTGTTAACGGACTGGTCTTCAATTTCTTGTGTATAGTATACAATAAGTTTTGTTATTATGATCACCAATAGCGATACTGCACTAGTAATAAGGGATTTCCATAATAGATCTGTAAAAGATTCATAGTTTTCTTTTTCGATTTCAAATTTGAAAAAAGAAAACACTGAGATGCAAAAAATGGCAAAGATCAAGTTGACAAAAAAGTCAGAAGTCCATAAGCTAGTTTCATAGCCTTCTACTTCGGCAAACATTTTGAGAGCTTCCAAGAATATAAAAAGCACCCAAGAAACAAAGCCTAGGGCTCCATATAGTCGAGTGCTCTTTAAAAAAATTGGAATCACTGTTTTCTAGATTATCGTGAATAGTTAGGCGCCTCACGTGTTATCTGAATATCGTGAGGATGACTTTCTTTCACACCAGCAGATGTTATTTTTACGAATTTAGCTGTTTTCAAGGTTTCTATATCTTTAGAACCACAATATCCCATACCTGCCTTAAGCCCACCAACAAGTTGGTACAATACTTCAGATACTTTACCTTTATAAGGCACCCTTCCTACTATACCTTCAGGGACCAGTTTTTTAATTTCATCTTCCGCATCTTGGAAATATCTGTCCTTGGAGCCATCCTGCATGGCTTCTAATGAGCCCATGCCTCTATATGTTTTAAACTTCCTCCCCTCATATATGATCATATCTCCGGGAGCCTCTTCAGTACCTGCTAGTAACCCACCAATCATGATAGCATTTGCACCTCCTGCTATAGCCTTTACTAAATCGCCAGAAAAACGTATGCCCCCATCTGCAATGATGGGTATTTTTTTCCCTTTGAGTGCTTTAGTAGCTTCATATACTGCTGATAGCTGTGGCATACCTACACCCGCAATGATTCTTGTGGTACAGATACTTCCTGGGCCAACACCAACTTTTATTGCATCTGCTCCCGCGTCAGCCAATGCCTTGGCTGCATCGCCCGTAGCGATATTGCCAACCATCACATCAAGAGTTTTGAATTGGGCTTTGATTCTTTTGAGTGTATCAATTACGTATTTGGAGTGTCCATGAGCAGTATCAATACTCACCATATCTACTCCGGCTGTCACAAGGGCACGAACTCTGTCTTCAATATCAGGTGTAACTCCAACAGCCGCCCCAACTCTCAATCTGCCAAACTCGTCCTTACAAGCAAAAGGCCTATCTTTTTTCTTGAGAATATCTTTGTAGGTAACTAGACCTACTAATTTTCCTTTTTTATTAATAATAGGTAGCTTTTCAATCTTGTTTTCTTTCAGGATTTCTTCAGCTTTAATGAGATCAATACCTTCAGGCGCTGTTATTAGGTTTTCTTTGGTCATAATATCCTTTACTAATTTGGTTGGGTCTTTCTGAAATCGGATATCTCTATTTGTAATGATCCCAAGAAGGCTCCCCTTTTCATTAGTAATAGGAATGCCACCAATTCTATTATTTTTCATGATATCCATTACTTCTTTGAGCGACGCATTTTCGTGTAAAGTAATAGGGTCAAGAATCATCCCACTTTCCGATCTTTTTACCTTTCTTACTTGAGCAGCTTGTGCCTCGATACTCATGTTTTTATGGATAATTCCCATACCACCTTCTTGGGCCATTGCCACGGCAAGCTCAAATTCAGTGACAGTATCCATCGATGCAGAGAGAATAGGAATGTTTAATTTGATATTCTTAGTTAAATATGTAGACGTGTCGGTGTCTCGAGGGAGCAGTTCTGAATATGCTGGGATCAGAAGCACATCATCGTATGTAAGTGCTTCAAAAAGAAATTTGTTGTTATCTAAAGGCATTGCAAATGAGTTTTCCTATTTGCGGTACAAAGTTAGTGATTTTTTTATATTTAAAAACTCTGATTGTATATTATTGCGATTCTCACCTAAAAATAATATAATTTATGGTTATTATCTTGTCTGTATATTTAGTTAATAGGCAAAGGTTTAATATATTACATATTTCTAAATACAATCCTAAATATTTTGAGGATTGTATTTACTTAGATCTCAAGGAAATTCTTTATTAATTGAGCCCCTATTTCAGCACTTTTTTCAGGATGATACTGAACAGCATAAAAATTGTCTTTAGCTATCGCTGAGCTAAACTCTGCACTGTATTGTGTCGAAGATATAGTGTGGTCGTTTAATTCTGCATAATAGCTGTGGACGAAGTAAACATAACTATTTTCGGGGATATTCTTATGTAGATCCGTTTTCAGATTTCTTATAGAATTCCAGCCTATTTCGGGGACCTTAAAGAAACTATTATTTGCCTGTGTCGGGAATTTTTTAACCTTTACATCAAATATTCCTAAGCATTCAGTATTATTTTCTTCAGAATGGTTGCACATTAATTGCAACCCAAGGCAGATTCCTAAAAAAGGTTGCTTTAATTCTTTTATGGTTTTGTCTAGGTTTCTTGATTTTAGATAAGACATGGCAGTGCTTGCTTCGCCTACCCCAGGAAAAAGAACCTTTTTTGCAGATTTTATGGTCTCTAAATCATCAGTAATGACTGGAGATATCCCTAATCTATTTAGAGCGTATTCAACAGATTGTATATTGCCTGCGTTATATTTTATAATTACTAAATCATTCAAATCTGTGTGGTCTATATTTGTTGAACAAAGTACCTTATTAAAGAATTCCCTTTGTACTTGGAATTGAATTTTTTGTGATATCTCTTCTTACTGCCATCTTAATAGCTTTTGCTAGAGCCTTAAAGATGGCTTCTATTTTGTGGTGTTCGTTATCACCTTCTACTCTTATGTTAAGATTTGATTTAGATGTATCTGTAAAAGATTTGAAAAAGTGATAGAACATTTCTGTTGGCATATCACCAATTTTTTCTCTTTTGAATTCGGCATCCCATACTAACCAGTTTCTTCCAGAAAAATCGATCGCTACTTGGGCAAGACATTCATCCATAGGTAGAAGAAACCCATAGCGTTCAATACTTTTTTTGTCACCCAATGCAACATGATAAGCTTCACCAAGAGCAAGTGCAGTATCTTCAATTGTATGATGCTCATCTATATGTAAGTCACCATTAACTTTTATTGTTAAGTCGGAACCGGAGTGTTTGCCTATTTGATCTAACATATGATCAAAAAAACCTAAGCCTGTTTGAATATCTGTTTTTCCTGTACCGTCAAGATTTAATTCTATGAGGATATTGGTTTCTTTGGTGACCCTGTGTACTCTTGCTTTTCGATCTGGCCAGCAAATCAATTTGTAGATTTCATCCCAATCGGTTGTTATTAGACTTGCATAAGGTAGGAGATTTTCAGGGTCTTCATAATCATGGATATTGCCAATCAGAATAGCCTTTGTGCCAAGATTTTTAGCTAATTTGACATCGGTTAATCGATCTCCAATCACGTACGAATTTGCTAGATCATATCCTCCGTTTATATATTCAGTAAGCATGCCAATTCCTGGCTTACGTGTGGACAATCCTTCATGTTCAAAAGATTTGTCAATATGTGTTTTATCCCAAATGAAGCCTTCCCCTTCAAGGATTTTATTCATTTTGTTTTGTGCGGGCCAAAAAGTATTCTCGGGAAACGAAGAAGTGCCTAATCCGTCTTGATTCGTTACCATAACCTTTAAATAATCACTTTGCTTGGCAATCTTACCAAGATTCGAAATCACTTTTGGCAAAAATTCCAGCTTTTCGAGACTATCAATTTGTCTGTCTGGAAGTGGTTCTACAATGATGGTGCCATCTCTGTCAATAAATAATATTTTTTGCATTTTAGTGATTTGCAGTACAATTAAATCAATGTTGTACTAACTACTTATGTTTTGATTGATTTTAAATGAGTTTATTCAAGCTGATTTCAATTACCTCATATTGTGAAATACATTTTGTACATCATCATCTTCTTCGAGTCTTTCTAGTAGCTTTTCTACTTCTTCTTGCTGTGACTCGGAAAGCTCTTTCGTATCGTTTGGAATCCTTTCGAATTCTGCTCCCTTTATTTCAAATCCTTTATCTTCTAATGCTTTTTGAATAGTTCCAAATTCTGTAAATCCAGCATAGATCACGATCTCATCATCTTCTTCAAAGACTTCTTCTGCGCCAAAATCAATAAGTTCGAATTCAAGCTCTTCAAGATTTATGCTAGCATTTTTAGCGATTTTAAAAACAGATTTCCTTTCAAACAAAAACTCTAACGAACCTGTAGTGCCCAAACTTCCGCCTAACTTTGAAAGATAACTTCTGATGTTTGCGACGGTTCTATTATGATTATCTGTGGCTGTTTCAATTACTATAGCTATACCATGAGGACCATAACCTTCATAAACTATTTCTTTATAATCTTCTTGCTCTTTTGATGATGCTTTTTTGATAGCTCTTTCAACGTTATCTTTGGGCATGTTGATGGCCTTAGCATTTTGGATAATAGCCCTGAGCTTAGAGTTGGATTCAGGGCTTGGGCCTCCCTGTTTTACAGCCATAGCTATTTCTTTACCTATCTTAGTGAATGATTTGGCCATTTGTGCCCATCTCTTCATTTTCCTTCCTTTTCTGAACTCAAAAGCTCTTCCCATGATTTGAAGATTTTACTTAATATTTTGGGTGCAAAAATATAAATTTATTGAAATTTTCTCTATAATATTCATAAAAAAACCCCTTGCGGGGCTTTTTTATTTTTGATCTTCCATTTCTTTATTAGGATCAGAAGTTATTGTTCCCGCTGGATTTGATTCATTATAGTTGACTTTAACCCGAGAGCCAGCATCTAGAATTTTCATCTCTACACGGCGGTTTTTGGCACGACCTTCTGGAGTTTTATTATCTGCAATTGGATTCGATTCCCCATAACCCTTGGGAACGAGATTTTCAGCTTTAATTCCTTTTTGAGTCAAGTAGTTTACCACACTTGCTGCTCTTTTTTGAGACAGCTCCTGATTGTATTTGTCATTACCAACCCAGTCGGTATGAGCAGCGATTTCAACTTTTATTTTTGGCTTTTCTATCAAAAATTCATATAAGCCATCTAATTTTGGAAAGGATTCGGGTAGGAGAGTTGCTTTATTGTACTCGAAATAAATGTTTTCTAGATTTAGCACAACATTGTCTTCTACTTTTTTAAGTAATACATTTTTCTTCTTTTTTACTCTACTGGGTTCATTGACAGTAATTGTAGTGTCTTTAGTGAAGCATTCAGCACTTTTATAAGCAACCTTATACGTACCATTAGGCAGAATGATGTCAAATGGTTTGTCAGCTTTTAGCTGTTGGTCATAAATAACGTTACCTGTACTTACCTCAATAGCAACTACATGTGCATCAACTGGCGTAGCGGGCATTTCTTCACCCTCACAAAGTACTTTACCTGTAAGCTGCAAGCCTGGTATTTGTTTCAAGTTAAAATCTTTCTTTTTCTTTTGAAAGCCACCAGGGGCATTTGAAAAATCTAGGGTGTCTACCAACGTTAAATAATCATTTGCTTTAACTACAGCTAAGAATTTCCTCTTTCCATTTAGATTTACCTTATAACCTTTTTCATAGACAGAAGAATCGGATGCTAAGAGATTTTTATCAGGGAATGACACTATTTCTACGGTAGCTAAAATTGGTTTTTTCGTGGCTTCGTCATAAACTGTACCGGAAAGTTCGATTTTTGCATCGGTCTCTTTTATTTTTATTCTTATTACATCGGAGTGTTGATCTGTTTTGTTTCCAAAGTGTCTTGATAAATATACAAAATCAGTTTTGTCGGGAGCCGAGAAATAAAAGTCGTCGTCAGGGGTATTGAAGGGGGCTCCAATATGTCTAGGAGGACCCCATTTTGTCCAAGTACTATCAAGTCGTTTTGTTTCGTAAATATCAAATCCTCCCAAGCTTTTAGGATGTCCGTTCGATGAAAAGAATAATGAAGTGCCATCTGGAGAGAGGAATGCTGTTGCTTCGATTCCCTTTGTATTGATCACAGGTCCTAAGTTTATAGGTTTTGAATAAGAGTAGTCTCCTGTCTTAAACGCTACATATAAGTCTTGTTCTCCATAAGAATCCCCTTTTTGGTTAATGGCACAAATTAAAATATTTTCATCAGCACTCATATCAAAGGAGCAAACTGCCTTATTTTTGTAACCTTTAATTTTTACTGATTTTGGGAAGGTCCATTTGCCGTCTTTTCCTTTTTTAGATATAGAAACCCCATTTTTCTCTGTCCCGTTTTTAAGATAGATATTGTGAAGTAATAAGGTGTTCCCATCTTGAGAAATCCAATGTACAGAGTTTGCTCCTAAATTGTTTAATGGCGGATCTAGATGTGTAGCGACTTTCCATGTACTATCTTTTGAATCTAGTTCAGAAACCCAAATATCTCTCGTGCCTTTAATATTTTTTTCATCATTAATTTTGAAGAAGTACAACTTTTTTCCATCAGGAGAGATTCTTGGTCCAGAGGATAAGTGACCAGCATTGACGTTTTCTCCAAGATTGTCAATATGATAATGAGTAGAATCGTCATCAATGTGTATCGCATCATTTTCATATTTTTTACTAATATGAACCTCTGGAGTAGCGTTTTGAGCTGGCTTTGTGGTTGACTTTTTTTGAGCGAATGAAATGTTGATGATACCTAAAAATACGCTTAAAAGTATTGTTTTTCTCATATCAATATTGATGGATATTGTTTTTGTTCAAACAAAAATATAAAAAAAAACATCCAATTGCATTTTTTTTATAAAAAATGTTTAAAATTCAACATGTTCTGGGGTTTACTTTTTGGTTTTAACAAGTTTTTCGAAGTATACGTCGAATTCGTTTTCAGAATCTTTCATTTTAAATTCTGACTCAATAACATTAAAATTAGCTAGTAATTTAAGATCGAAATAAGTGTCACCAATGGGGTTGGCAATTACCCGTGTTAAATATATTGTATTGACCAACGGTAGGGCTATATTGTAGATTTCGGCGCCACCAATCACAAAAATATCTTTTTGAAGAGAATTTGCAATTTCTATGGCTTCTTCTATACTTGTAGCCATGGAGCATCCTTCCAGTTTTAGGTTTTTATCTCTACTTATTATAATATTATGCCTATTAGGGAGGGGCTTACCTATTGAATCATAAGTTTTCCTCCCCATAATTATAGTATTGTTGGTGGTTAATTTTTTGAAATGGAGTAAGTCTGCTTTTTGTTTCCATACCAAACTATTATTATTACCTATTACACCATTACTAGCAACAGCAACTACTATTGATTTATTCATATCGTTATTTGGTAATTAATTGTTTTCCAGTAATTTAAATAGTTCGTCAAGTTTCGGTGTTAAAATAATTTCAGTTCGTCTATTTTTAGCTCTTGCCTCAGAAGTTTTGCCTGTATCTTTGGGCAAATATTCTCCTTTGCCAGATGGGGTAACTTTTTGTGGATTAAGACCTTCTTGGGTCATGATTCTTGTAATGGTGGTAGCTCTTAAAACACTTAGATCCCAATTGTCGGAAATCCCATGTGTAGCTTTATTGACAGGAACATCATCCGTGTGCCCTTCAATCATAACATTTACATCATCTTGAGATTTCAATACAAAGGCTAATTTCTTAATAGCTTCTTCTCCTTTTTTATCAATTTCAACACTTCCTGATTTGAACAATAGTTGATCAGAAACAGAAACGTAAACTTTGCCGTTTTTCACTGAAACATCTAATCCTTTGTCTTTAAAAGACAACAAAGCATTTGCTACTTTTTTACGAAGATCTTCAGTTGCTTTTTCTTTATTTTCAATGATTTGTTCTAGCTCCTTCACACGCTCTTCCCTTGCGTGTAAATCATTACTAAGGTTATTGACTTTTTCCTCTAATTCGATTAGTTCTTTTTCTTTTTTTAGTATGTGACTATTAAGTTTACCAGCTTCAGCTGTACTCGCATTAAGTAATTCTTTATAGTCTTTATTGAGTTTTTCATTTTTTTCAGCTTCTTGAGTGTATAGTTTATTAAGTCTTTCTAGTGTTGAATGTGTTTTAGAAGAATCACTCAATAATTTTTGCACATGGTCACTATTTGTTTTCAAAGCATCGTCAATTTTGCTGAGTTTGTTTTTGCTAGAATTAAGAGAGTCTTGACAAGAAGAGAGGTCAGCAGTGAGAGCCAGATTCTTTGCTAATTGGTCTTTGTATTTATTTTTTGAAACAACACAAGAGCACAATAGTAAAGATGATACTATTATTATTTGAATGAATTTCATAAACATTTATTTGTGGCAAATAAACGATAAAAATGTTCATTTTCAAAACATTTTGCAGTGTCATGCGTAGATACTGACTTAAAATAATTTTTATATTAAAATACTTATGAAAGAGCTTTTGATGTTGCCTAAAGATAGTTTTTTGAATAAAACTTATATAGTTACGGGTGGTGCAACAGGCCTAGGGAAATCGATGACAGAAGCGCTTTTATTATTGGGTGCGAATGTAGTGATTGCAAGTCGAAAAGAAGATAAATTGATAAAAGCTTGTGATGAATTATCATCAAAAACAAATAGTAGTAGTATATCGTTTGCTATTTGTGATGTTAGGAAATATGATGAAATAGAACGGTTGATTTTAACTTCGATAGAACGTCACGGTAGCATTGATGGTGTAATAAATAGTGCAGCAGGTAATTTTATAACACCTACTGAAATGCTTTCGCCTAACGGGTTTGATACCATCGTTGATATCGTTTTGAGAGGGAGTTATAACATGAGCCTAGCTTTAGGTAAATATTGGATAAGTAAAAAAATCAAAGGAAATATATTGAATATTGTCACAACCTATGCGGAAAGTGGAAGTGGCTTTGTTGTGCCATCCGCCACGGCAAAGGCAGGTGTGGTTGCACTTACTAAGAGTTTAGCATCTGAGTGGGGTAAATATGGGATAAGAACAAATGCTGTTGCTCCTGGGCCATTTCCTACAGACGGAGCATGGGATCGATTAATGCCTAAAGAAGTTCGATCTTTATACTCCGTTGAAGATAGGATTCCCCTAAAGAGGGTTGGGAAGCATGAAGAATTGGCTAATTTGGCGACATATTTATTGTCTGATTATTCTGCATATGTCACTGGTGCGGTATTTACGATTGATGGGGGGGAGTACAATTTTGGCGCAGGGGAATTTAATTTTTTAAATAGTTTAAGTATTGATATGTGGCAACAAATTGAGAAAACTATTCGTACTAATACCAAAAGCAGTTGATAGTTCACTTCTGTTTTTGAGGAAAAGGTAATTTTGTGGTAAAGTATTAGAAATGAGAGATTTTAAGGTCATATTGTTGCTATTTTTTTGTATAAACCTTTCACTGGCCCAAAACTCAACTGAAGATGGAGATGCAGTTGGACTTGCAGATGAGATGTATAATTTTGGTGATAAAAAGGATGCTTTGGATGTTTACCTACAAGCGACAAAAATAAATCCTAACAATGTAAGAGCGAATTTTATGGCAGGAAAGTGCTATTTGGAGACATTAGAAAAACCAAAAGCAGTATCTTATTTTTTAGCAGCATATTCATTGAATCCCAAAGTAAGCAGTGACATTCTATATCTAATAGCTAGATCATATCATTTGGGGAATAAGTTTGATAGTGCAACCATTTTTTATAATAAATATAAGGATGCTGTAAACACTGGCAAAATAAAAGATTCTAGCCATACCAAAGAACAGTTGAATCATAAAATAGAAAAGAGATTGAAAGAATGTGAGTATTCTAAGACTAATATTAAGAAGAAAACTGTTTTTGTGACGAAGGGCTTGGGTGATCATATCAACTCTGAATATGCTGAATATTCTCCTTTTATTACTTCCGATGAATCTTTTATTGTTTTTACTTCGAGACGAAAAGGCTCTACTGGTAATATGAAAGATGTTGATAATGAATTCTTTGAAGATATTTATTATGCTAAGAAAACTAATGGGGAATGGGGGACTCCTGTAAACTTTGGCCCACCGATTAATACCAATTTCCATGAAGGTTGTGTTGGATTGTCGTTGGATGGTAAAGAGTTGTATATTTATGAAGAATTAAATGGAGGGGATATATATGTCAGTCATCAAAATGCTGATGGGACTTGGACAGCCCCTAAAAGCTTTAGTCATAAAGTCAATTCTAAATATTCAGAACCCTCGCTTTGTGTAAATCAACACAAAAATTTAACGATTTTTAGTTCTGATAAGCCTGGAGGAAAAGGAGGTTTGGATTTGTACTATTGTTCAAAGGATAAAAAGGGTGAATGGTCTGACCCCATAAATTTAGGTCCTGAGATTAATACAGAATATAATGAAGATGGCCCTTATTTTGATGATCATACAAATACTCTCTATTTTAGTTCATCAGGATTGGATGGATTTGGTGGGTATGATGTTTACAAAAGTGTATATGATTCAGTGAAACATACTTGGGCGAAGCCAGAAAATATGGGTAGTCCGATAAATACAACAGATGATGATTTGTATTTTGTGGTAAGTGAGGGTGGAAAGAAAGGATACTATTCTTCAGTTAAAAATGATGGAATGGGTGAAAAGGATCTGTACGTTGTTGAAATATTCGCCGACAGTAATTTAGCAGCAGCTGCTACAGATTCTGTTTCTGACAGTACAAAGGTTAAAAAGGAGATAAGTCCATTATTGGTTGGCTCTAATCAGGATTCACTATCGGGAAACTCTAATTCGTCATCTAATAATAGCGATCCTAATAATCCGACTAAGAAAAATGTAGTTAAGGAACATGTTTTTCTTGTTAAAATTTTTGACCATGATTCCAAGAAAGGTTTGAGTAATACTGACGTGGAGGTTGCTGACAGTAAAGGAAATGTTGTATTCAGAGGAAAAACTGATGGAAATGGTCAGCTAAAAGCGGTGGTTCCTAACAGTGGAGACAAATTTTATGAAGTAAGTTCTGTTGCACCTAATTTTATGTACACCAGCAAAAAGATTGAAGTATCTGATGAGGTAGTGGAATATGTTGCAGATGTAGATATGCACAAGCTTGAAATCGGATATATAGAGGTGTTAAGGCATGTTTATTATGATTTTAATAAAAGTACACTTAGGCCTGAATCGTACCCAGAATTAGATAAATTGCTGAAAGTTATGACTCAAAATCCATATTTGAAACTTAAAGTGAATGGTCATACCGATAATGTTGGTGGACATGATTTTAATATTCAATTATCTCAAAGAAGGGCAGAGTCAGTGGTTGACTATTTGGTCTCAAAAGGAATTCCTGCGAGTCGTTTGGTCGCAAAGGGTTTTGGGGAGACAAAACCAATCGCATCTAATGATGATGAGGAAGAAGGTAGAGAATTAAACAGAAGAACAGAAGCCGAAGTTATAAAGTAGATTTTCATTCAAGGTTGTTTTTGCATAAATCTACTTTTTGTATTATTTTTGTAGAAAATAACTGTATGAGCACTAATCCATTTCATAAACAAGAAGAAGTTTGGGATACAGATGTCATTGATGTTCAAGAGCATGATTTGGTTGTTTTTAATGATGACCACAATACTTTTGATCATGTGATTGAGACACTTATTGATGTGTGTGGTCATTCACTACATCAAGCAGATCAGTGTACTCACATTATACATTACAAAGGTAAATGTTCTGTCAAAAAAGGAGATTTTGAAACTCTTGCACCTATGAGAAATGATATTTGCAGAAGAGGAATCTCTGCGGAGGTAGTTTAATAGTGAATTATCCTTCTGTTACCATAGAAAATGCTGTTAATGAGCTTTCTAAATTGCCAGGGATAGGTAAGAAGTCTGCGCTTCGATTTGCTCTTTTTTTGTTAAAATCCCGAGTAGAGGAGGTTGAAAAATTATCAACGGCTATTATTGACCTGAAAAATAAAACTGTTTTTTGTTCCCATTGCCACAATATATCTGATACTGAAATCTGTAATATATGTAGTAGTCCACGAAGAGACAAATCATTAGTGTGTGTTGTAGAGGATGTTCGAGATGTGTTGGCGATAGAAAATACTAATCAGTTTTTTGGTACGTATCATGTACTAGGTGGAGTCATTTCGCCACTCGAAGGTATTTCCCCTCAAAGTCTCACCATAGGTTCTCTTTTAGAAAAAGTTAAAGGAGGTACAATAAAAGAGTTGATTCTTGCGTTATCTTCAACTATGGAGGGAGATACAACTGCGTTTTATATCGCAAAAAAAATGAAAGAGTTTGGGGTGAAGATCACTACAATTGCCCGGGGGATTCCTGTTGGGGGGGAATTAGAGTTTACTGACGAAATTACCCTTGGGCGTAGTATTATTAAAAGAGTAGAATTTAACTAGAACTGTGGATTTTTTGCATAAACTAGCAATTGTAATTGTCAATTACAATGTAAAATTTTTTTTGGAACAGGCCTTAATTACTGTGCAGAAAGCCTCTCTGGGGATTAATATACAGGTAATAGTGGTCGACAACAATTCGGTAGATGGGTCTCTGGATATGTTAGAAGAAAAGTTTCCAGATGTGACTGTTATCGCTAATAAAGAGAATGTCGGGTTTTCTCGCGCAAATAATCAGGGAATTAATTTAGCAAGTGCCGAATATATTTTGTTGTTGAATCCTGATACTGTATTGGAAGAAGATACTTTGTCAAAATGTATTCATTTTATGGATACTCATACTGAAGCAGGTGCCCTAGGTGTGAAGATGATCGATGGCAAAGGCAATTTCTTGCCTGAGTCAAAAAGAGGGTTGCCCACCCCTGAGGTTGCTTTTTATAAGTTATTTGGTTTTTCAAAACTATTTCCCAAGTCAAGGATTTTTGGAAAGTATCACTTAACATATTTGGATAAAGATAAGACTCATGAAGTAGAAGTGCTTTCTGGAGCCTTTATGTTTATGAGAAGTGAAACATTAGATATGACGGGGTTACTGGATGAAACATTCTTTATGTATGGAGAAGATGTAGATTTGTCATACAGAATTACAAAATCGGGGTATAAAAATTATTATTTTGCTGATACAAGTATCATTCACTATAAAGGTGAAAGTACCCAAAAAACAAGTATCAAATATATCTGGACATTTTACCAAGCGATGATGATTTTTGCTGAAAAACATTTCTCAGGGAATAGGGCAAAAATATTGTCGGCAATTATCAATACTGGGATTTATTTGAAAATCACGTATGAATTAATAAAGCAAAGGTTTCTTTTAATGCTTCCTTTTTTGCTTGAAATTTTAGTGGTATGGGCTGTCATGATCCCCATAAGCAATTATTGGGGACTTCACGTCAAGAAAGTTCCATCCTTTTTTGATGATTTATTTTTATATTTTTTATTACCTGTTTATTGTGCTAGCTGGGTGCTTGTTACCTATTTTAGTGGTGGTTATGATAAGCCTTTCAACTTGATGAAAATTGGTCGGGGAATTTTTGTAGCAACTGTTATTATCTCTTCTATAACAAATTTTATTGAGGATATCCGATATTCAAAGGGATTATTAGTTGTAGGGGCTCTCATTATGTTTGTTGTGATGGTGGCGTCTAAGTACCTCATTCATTTTATAAAATCTGGAAACTTTGATATTCATCAAAAAAGAGCGAAGAATGCGCTCTTATTAGGAAGTTTCAAGGAATGCCAGAGGGTTCATGAACTTGTCAAAAAATCCAGTGCTTCAATAAAGGTTTTAGGGTATTTGAACGAGGTAAATGTAAAGAATTCAGATATCCCGTTTCTCGGGAGTTATAATCAATTTGATGAAGTAATTGATATTTATAAGATAGAAGAGGTTTTGTTTTGTTCTAAGG